>JAAFID010000042.1 GCA_013297765.1 Cytophagales bacterium
TCTGGCATACTTTATTAAATTTAATTTTCTAATGCTCAAACATAAAATTGTCAAGAAATAATTCCTATAACTCAATACTAAATTTCTCACTCAAAAAAATAAATCTATGAAATCTTACAAACAATACTATATCATCAATGCCGAGCCAGAGGTGGTCTTTGCAGCCCTTACCAATGCAGCCACCATTCAATTATGGACTGGTGAAATTGCTGAAATGAGCACCGAAGTCGGTTCAGAATTTAGCCTATGGTCGGGCAACATAACAGGCAAAAATTTAGAATTTGAAACTGGGAGAAAGATAGTACAAGAATGGTATTTTGGGGAGCAGCAAGAAAGCTCGGTAGTAACCATTATTTTGCATGAACATAAAAAAGGAACCTCTGCCGAGCTAAGGCACACCAACATTCCAGACGAAGACTATCCAGATATAGTAGACGGTTGGGACAATATGTATTTTGGCGAGTTGATGGATTTTTATGAGGAGTGATTTTGTGAGCAGTAGTAATATTTGGGGTTTACAAAAAAAACGTTTTATATAATCACAGACCATGTAAAACGTTTTTGTCACCAGAGGCATACGGTCTTTGTGCGGCTTGTTTTTAGCCTATAATGCTTCTAATTCCTTCACTACTTCTTCTTCCGGAGTTTTTATGAATTGGAAATCTATCGTGTCTGACTTTGTAAAATAGATGTCTTTTTTATTAAAATATATTCCATCATCCTTAATTGCTATGCCAAATATCTTAATATTCATATCAATAGGCAAGGAAAGGTAATAGCAGCCTACCTTCCTATTTGGATCTTCAGAAAAAGCAAGTGATGTAGGTTGTGCCTTCAAAACCGTTGTAAAAGTGTCTATAATAGCTATAAAAGAAATTGTATTAATATAAGAAGTGTCTATTTTAATAGTTAACGTTTTTAATAAATTTTTTGCAAATACTTTATTCAAATTAATCCACACAGGTTCGGGCAATTTTATGGTTACCTCATAATTATTAGCAGACCTAGAGTTCGCACTTTTACTTGTATTATAATTTATATAAGATTTGGAATTTCTTAATAAGTCCCAATCTAAATTATTGTTTTCAGGAGTGCCATTACTTGTATAAAGATTCATGTTAGTATCTATACTGTTTGCAGGTATAGAAATTTTTATTGGTTTAGCATAGTTCAATTTTTCATTTCCTTGCATAGGCAATATTAGTACTTCACCAGCAGACACAAGGGGCAGGTCATTAGACATAGTTGTAGCATTGGACAATACCATATCAGCCCTAGACAAAATTTCCCTAAGTTCAATTTGAATAGAACCTGTTACCGTATCGCCTAAGCTGTTTGTAAAACATTTTGCAGGAAATAACACTTCTGTTCCCTTTTCGCCAGTAACGGAACTTTCCATGTTAGCATCAATAACAAAGAATTGGCTTTTTACTCCATATTTCTTATAAAAATCTGAAATTAAGGGACGACTATTTTGAGTAGCCAATTGAGGTTGCTGTTCATAATCACTCAATTTTTTACAAGATAATAATGATAGTGAGCTGATAAACAATAGGACAATTAAATTAGATTTGTTTTTCATTGTTTCAATTTTTAAGTTATAATTTTATTTTTAAAGTATTTAATTGATAAGCCTGAACTCAACACGTAAATTATCCCAACGTAATACGTAAAACGTGTTCTCACCTCACCACCTGCACCCAACCTTTATACTTCTTATCTTTTACCTCTGCTTGGTAGTAGTACACGCCGTCGGGCAGGCCTTCGGCAGCCCAGTTGTGTTGGTAGTTTTTGCTGGTGTAGATTTGGCTACCCCAGCGGTTGTATATTTTTAGTTGTACTCCAGTAGCAAGTATTTTGTTGCTAAGTATTTCGAAGGTTTCATTTAGTCCGTCGTTGTTTGGGGTGATGAGGTTGGGTATGGTATATACTGGCTCTGGCGGTGCTATGTAGGGTGCAGGCCTTGGGTCGGGGTGCATGGGGTTGCCTACACCACCTATGCGGGCGATGTAGCCTTTATTTTCCCTACATGAACCAGAAATAACAACACTGCTATCGTTTAGTAAAAACATATAAGTTCCTATAGGAGTACTGCATATTGTAGAAGGTAAATACCATTGACTAATGATAGATCCCGACTTTGATATTTTGTATAAAGAAGTTTTGGTATAATAATCAGTAAAAAATTTATTTTCTACAGCACTTATTAGGTAACTGCTGTCTACAAGTTCCACGATATTGGTAGGGTATATTGTATTAGTACCTGATATTAGGTACTGCACCCATTGGGTATTAAAGTTAGAGTCTAGTTTCACCACAGCCCCTATTTGCCCGGGAATATCTTTATTGGCCATAAAGGTATCTATGGTGGCTACAAACAAATAGCCCCTGTCTTCGGTAGCCGTTAGTCCTCGCATATAGCCATCCTCTCTTACTTTTTTATTTCTAATAATAATAATTTTACTTTTTACGGTGTCCCCTTTGGGATTTATCTCCAACATATATGGATGCTCAAACTTTTTGCTAGTAATAAGAAAACTTCCTTGAGCGACATAGTTTCCCTTATGGTTTTCTATCACTGAAGCAGAATAGACACTAGTATCTACTCCTATTTTGGGGTATGCTTTAAACCATATCTGATTGTAGTTACTATCAATATTTAAAATGGAAATAAAAGGTGAGGATTGTGCTTTAACTGTAGTTCCTCCGATAATTATCTGACTGTTTTTTAAATAAAGCATATTATATGCTATATCACCATTGGATTGAGGTAAAGAATAATAACTTCTTTCCAATGTGTCCCCTTGTTTATTTATTTCTTGGATAAAAAAACTTGATTTTGAATTTTGTCTATCTTCAACTATTGTCGCACAATAAACCAAGTTATTACTTTTAAGTCTAATCAAATCCCCCCAACCTGAAACTTTGCCTTTTACACCATTAACTATTTTGATAAGATTTCCATCCAAATCATATTCAGTTATATATTGTCCATATAAATAAGATCCACCCATTACTATAACTGAATTATTTGAATGCCAAATAGCATTAGAAAAAAAGGATTCCTTTCTATTAATACTATCTGGATTGTATGTAAATAATTTCTCCCACAAGATTTCTTGAGCATTTAGCTTAAAACAATAAAAAAGAGAAAATAGAAGAATTACAATATATTTCATTCTTTAAAGAAATGCCTTTGCCTATACATACTAGGCAAAGGCATTGGTTAGAGTTCCACTATTTTACTACTACCAGTTTTTTGGTAGCAACAGGTATGTCATTTACCTGTAGCGTGTAGGTATATACGCCCGAGGCAAAGTTGGCAAGGTTTAGCGTAATATAGTCTTTACCACTTACAGTATATTCTTTGATAAATGCACCAGTGGCGGCACTGTTAATCTTTAATACGCCTTTGCTCGCTTCTTCTGGCACGTAGAAATAAATTACTGTTTCGTCTTTTGCAGGGTTAGGCAGGCAATTACCTAGGTAGGTATCGGTGCTTACCTCGTCTTCGGTATCTTCTGGGTCTAGGCTACCACTTCTTGCATTGCTGGCAGTAGTATCTGGCTCGGGGCAATCGGCATTGCTGATGTTCAACCTTAACAACATACAGGCTAGGTCGGCTACCGAGGTGCCAGAGTATGCCAGCTCTTTCAGCACTTCGTCACGTTCTTCAGTAGCATCACCAGTGCGGGCAGTTTTGTTTTTGGCAGTAGGCTGGGGAAGGTTAAAATACTTAACCCTTGCTGCAATCTCTTTGCTGTCTGCATTGGTTGTCAGCAACGCATTGGCGACCGCCTGTGCCTCGGTTTCTTTGCCCTCGGCACGGAAGTAATCCATCAAAAACAATCCCAGCGTATTGGCTGCTCTTTTGTTGAAGCGGTTCATGGGTTTTTGCCAGGTGTACAGGTCGCCCATCTTGTTCGCTATGCCATAGTAGGCAATTACCTTGCGCAGGTATTGGTTTTGGTCTTGGGCATTTACATATTTGAACCGTATCTGGTTCAGCATTTCCTTGGCCTCACCCTCGCTTACGGTTACTTCATCGGCTATCCCTACACGCTTAGCTCCAGTAGTACCCGTACAGCCACCTGCATAAGAAGAAGCTGTAAAAAATCTTGGAGGTTGCGTTGTTGAATGTATTTGAAACCCACTCGGGTTCTCCATTGCCGAAGTAGAGCGTAAATAATTAAAGCCAGTATAATTAGTATTTTGCCCTAAAAACTCTATCGGCTTGGCCATACCCGAGAAGGCGTTGGCATTAGGGTATATATTGCCACCGCCAGAGTTTTGCAGAGAGTTTAAGAACGCTTGTTCTTCTACCCTTATGGCTGCCGTACCCGCACGTGCAGCAGGGTTGGTAAACGAGTTGCACAAAGTAGTCACCATACTAGATGTAGCGCCAGCATTTGCAATACGCAATGCATCTAGGTTACCTACAAAGTTGTTGTTTTCTATTTTTGCAGTACCATTGTTAAAGGTTTTTAGCCTCATGCCTTGGTGCAGGTTGGTCAAGGCATTGCCAGAATACCAAGTAGAAAATGGAGAAGCATTGTAAATACCTATTCTGGTAAGTAAATTGAACGAGGCATTGTCAGCACCAGTAATCACATTGTTTAGCGAATTTGCCCTCATGGTATTGAATATACCATAACTCGTTTTGTTGGTCGTAGGCAATTGCGGTGTAGCAGGCCAATTGCTAGGCAACTGTATGGAGTTGTTTTGGAAAAGATAGTTTGCAGATAATGTGTTTAGTCCAGCATTGTAGTCGGGTGCACTATTACCATCTGTATTATTATTGGAATAATTAAGGTAGGCGATAGAGGCAATATCTTTGAAAGTATTTCGCTGTATTTTATGGCTGTGGTTTTCTGCCAATATACCATTGATGCTACTTTCAAAGTAGCAGTCCTCAATCAATGCAGGTGTTTTTGGGTTGTTTGGATAGATGTACGTACCGTAGGCATTAAGCATCCGCAAGTGTGTATCTGTAATTTTATTTGAATTATTGGATACTATCCCATATTTAATAGAATTTTTTAATTGTCCATATTTCGAAAGAAACAAACTTTTTTTGATGTACGAATTATTTATAGAGTGTCCCCACATGATTATAGATGTATTGATATTGTTTACAAAACTACAACGATCTATAAAATATTTTTTACTGATTGGCTCATCATAAAATTTAATACCATAAAAGCTATTGCTAATTTGTGTATTACAGACATCTCCCTTTATTTCAAGTTCTGAATATGCTCCCACATAAATACCGCCCCAAGCAGTATTGGTGCCGTTAGTAAATGTGGCAGAATTAATAGACAATTTACCTCCATCAGAAATGCTACCGTCTATGGAGATAAACATACCTTCTGTTTCACGTGAATCACGCCACTCAATGGGTTTAGTACTAGTTGGGCTGGGGTAAAAGAAAAACTGGGTTCCTGGTTTTACAATTACGTTTCCACCATAAAAGTACACATTACCTATTATTTTATAAACTCCGCTTAAAGTAATAGTTCCACCATAATCGCTCGTTTTAATACTTACAGTATTTGCAATATCTAATATCGGTCCTATCCCTTGCGTAGCATCAGGATTGATGTAGAATGTGGTTGGGGGTGTTGGGGGTATGGCATTGTAGCAACAAGGATTGTTTACAATTACTTCGTCAGTGCCTGTTACTATGCCACCATCGGTATTGGTGTATTTTACTTCCAGCGTTACAGCAGTAGTTCCTTGCTTAAATAAAAAATTGGATGGGGTTATGGTAGTGCCTACTACTGCTTGTTGGTTATTGTTAAAATCTACCCACTTCCAAGTATAAGTAGCCCCAGGAATGCCAGCAGCATTAGGGTCTAGGTAGCGGTCATTGGCACAGGCTATAGATAGGGTAGTGGTAGGTTTGCTACAATCTACTGTAACATCTGGGCCAGCATCGGCGAGTTTGCCAAGATACAAGTCGTCTACAAAGGTGTATGTAAAAAGACGGTTGTTGAATTGTGGATCAGGAGGAACGCAACTTGCGTTGGACGAAAAGATACCTGGGTCTGCAACTGGCTGAAAATTTCCAACCATCATAAAATTTTGCCCTGCCTGTGCTATGAAAGCACCAGCAACCTTTTTCCATGTACCAGTTGCATTGTAAGTTTGATAACGGTAATTGCTGAACCAATTGTAATTTGAAAAATTGGTATTGTTTGCCACTATCGCTCGTTGAGGAGGCAATGTTGGAAATGGTTGCCTAGCCGATACAATGAATCCAATATCATAGTTTGCATAGTTGGATGCACAAGATATCCTGAACCAAAATTCTCCATAATATGCTTTGCCAGCTTGCAAATTACCCACGCCTTTCCCGATATATTCCCTTATACCTTCATCCTGCAACGGAAAAGAATTGGGTTTGCTCAACCAAGTAAGCAGTCCAATGTAAGTATCTTGAGAAGGAAGTCGGGTATTTGCATTGGTAGCACAAATATTATTAGGAATGCCGTAAGAAGGATTAATTGAATATTTTGAAAATAAATCCACTGATCCGTAAGCATTGGGAGGAGTGCACAATACCCCAATGTTTGCAGGTAACCAAGGTTCTGCAAATCTGTGCTCAAGACCACCATCTGGTACTAAGCTACCACATCCTAATATTGTTTCTGGCATTGTGCAATCTGGGTCTAGCTGTGCCAGCACCCCATAGCTTGAAGCTAGGCAAGCAGCGACTAAAATTAAAAATTTCTTTTTCATTGTTGTTCATTGTTTATAGGTGAAAATAAATAGTACTGGAGAATAGCGGCGATAAAAAGTAAGGATAAAAAAATCGGCGGAATACTTATGCTTATCTGCTCTTGAGGTACTGAGACACCTGACACACGAATAAACCAAGCATCCGCCGAAGCGGATGCGTTTAGTCTACTTATCTCGTGTGGCCTAGAATTTCTCAGTTTCAAGAGCACGAATCAGCAGTAACGCTAATATTTTCTTACAACTGTATTTTTTACTTCATATTGTTTTTATTGTCCATCTGCAAATTAGGTGGTTTTAAATTAACCTCAAAACAAAACCCAAAATTTGTCGATATAAATAATGATTTGGTAATACAAGGTATCAAATGAAGTTTTTTATACAACCTTCAGCAATCAATAACTTCCCTTAATTTATCCCCTCACTTTCCTCCTCTAGCAATCTGCACCCAGCCTTTGTAGTTACCTACTTCGGGTATTTTTAGTTCGTAGTAATAGACCCCATCGGCACAATCTTTACCATCCCAACTGTTGTCGTAATCGTCGCTTAGGTACACCAAAGCTCCCCAGCGGTTGGTTACTGACAAGGTCGATTTGTCACGAAGGCCATTGATTACAAAATATTGGTTTTTATCAACTCCATCGCCATTGGGGGTAAATAAATTAGGGATAAAGAAGCTACGACCTATGTTCAACACCACTTTTTGCACGCAAGCATTGGTATCTTTTAAGTAGATTAAATGTGTGCCTTGTTGCAAGCCTGGTATCAGAATGGTGTCGGTAGTTATTTTTTTATAGTCTATTTCATTTAGGCTGTAACTATAGGGCTTGGTACCGCCCATAATATTGTAAACGCCACTGGTAGCAATGTTTTCCTCGCCAAAACCTTCGTAGTAAAAGCTTTCTGCCGTAAGGCTGTCGGCCTGTGTAAGCACAAAGTAAGGCACAAAGGTGGTGTCGGGTTTATTTTGATTATTTAATTTTACCAGCATCTCTTTGTTTTTGTATGCCTCTATACATTCACTGTCTTTGATATAGAGGGTGAAGGTATCGGCACGCATGTTTTCAAATTTCATATCGGGCACAAAATCTTCTCCGCTTAAGCTAAACTTGTATGGTGCTAAGCCACCTTTGATACTGTCTATTCGCAGCATACCATTGGCATTGCCATAGCATAGAGGATTAAATTTGGTAGTGTAGGCTCTAGGACCAGGTTTTTGCTCTAGGCTCACCATTTGCGACGAGGCACAAGTGGGCAACAAACTATCTGATACTGTAATCATTTTCATCCCTTGTTTCAAGCCAGAATACAAATTACTGGTTTGAAATTCGTTATTGTCCAATTTATAAATGTATTTGCTAGATGCCCCTACTACGTTGGTGATGGCAATTTGTCCATCGCTATTGGTACAGGTTTCCAATTTTACTATTTGTACCTCAAAGCCTATGGTATCGGGCTTAGAAATCGTAACTGTGATTTTATAGTTGCAACTGTTTCCATCTTTTATTTTGATGGTGTGCTGCCCCTGGTCAAGATTTGCAAATGTAGTTGCACTGGTGTAATTGGTCAATGTATCTAAAGCAAATAGATACGGTGCGGGTGCACCCACAAAGTTACTAAGCACCGCTTGTCCTTTGCCCTCGCCCTTGCAAGGCATATCTGTAATATCTCTTTTGATAGCGGCCACATCCAATCCTTCTGGAACAGATTTAATGTTGAAATCAATTCTATTGGTGCACTGGTTCACGTCTTGTATTAACAGTGTATAAACACCGCTACTCAAGGCTTTAAACAAAGAATCGGTTTGAAATACAGCACCATCAGTAATACTAAATTGCAGCGAGCCTGTGCCTCCACTTGCAAATGTGACCTTGGCCTCGCCATCGCCACCTTCGCAGCTTGCAGGTTTTGATTGTGATACGGTAGCAAATACAGAATCGGGCTCTAAAATATTGGTTACAAATATGCCTCTGCAAGATTTGCTATCGGCGATATAAATAGTGTCTTTGCCTTTGGACAAGTTTGTAAATTTGTTATTGGCGGCAAATAAAATATTATCCAAAGAATAAGTATAGCCCCCATTGCCACCAAGAGCTTGAAGGGTAGCTGTGCCATCTTTCAAATTGTAACAGGTAATGTTGGTTTGGGCTATTGCATTGGCCTGAAGCAAATCTGGACTATCTACCGCTGCTGTAAATTGACTAATGCAATTGTTGGCATTTTTTGCAAATACTTTGTAAATACCTTTTTCCAAATTTGCATAAGCACTATCAATAGTATAGTTCAAAGTATCGCCAATGCTGAATAGGTAGGGTTTATTGCCACCTGTAAGGTTTGTCAATAAAAACTTTCCATCTTTGCTACCAAAACAACTAGTACTATCTACCTGAGTGGTTGCCTTGATGGCATTGCTATCGGCATCGAAAACAATATTGTAATTGCGTTCGCAACCATTTTTATCAGAGATGGTGATAACGTGTGTGCCAGGCAGAAAATCACGCAATGTATCTGCCAATACAGGACTACCACCATCTACAATTTTTCTATAGATGGGTGTACCACCCCTAATACTGTCTATCAACAATATACCGCCTATACCACCACACTTTGGCAACTGAGCTACAGTAAATGCTGCACGCAAAGAATCTGGCGATTTGATGGTAAAATCTATAGAGTCTTTACAGCCATTGGCATCCATTACAAAGCCTTTGTAGTTGCCTTTGGCAAGATTTGCAAATAAGCTATCGGTAGTAAATAACGTACCGCCCAATGAATATTGATAATTAGCAATACCGCCTTGTGCAGAAAATTCTACAGCACCATTTTGCTCACCAAAACATTTTACATTTGTTGGGGTCGATGGCACGAGTAGGCTTAGTTGGGCTGGAGAGCCTATCACTACAAATACCGAATCGAAACAAGTAAGTGAATCACGAATTACAATTTTATGTTTACCAGTAGCTACGTTTATAAAATTATTATTTTTTGTAAATGCACCTCCGTCGAAAGCATAGTTAAAACCAAGACCACTTCCACCATTGGCCTCTACAGTAATCGCACCATCGCTACTGCCAAAACATTTGGCATCGGTTTTAGAAACTTGAGAAGCAATAGAAGGCGTAAGGTCAATATTTATATTGTATTTGCTTATGCAATTTGTTTGGTCTTTTACAAATAGTATTTGAGGTCCTGCACTTAGGTTTTTAAATACCGAGTCTGATTGTGGTGTCGCATTGGCCATAAAGAAGGTATAAGGCTTACTACCACCAGAAATATTAGCTATTTGAGCAATACCGTTGTTTAACCCTGCACAAGTTACCGGCGACAGTTGTGTTACTGAGGCTTTAAATATCTTTCTAATCAAAGCTAAATTAATGGTATCGGAAAGGCAACCTGTAATGTCTTTAATCATTACCCTTGCGGTAGTGTCGTCTATTACGGCAGCAAGGTTAAAAACATTGGCCGCTTGAAAAGTTTTGCCACCATCGAAGGAATAGGGTAAAGCATCAAGTGCTACCCCACTACCTGCTTGAGCACTTAGCACTACAGGAGATGCCGAACAAAATGTATCGGGCATGGCAGTAGCTGTGCCATTTACACTAGTAGTAATGGTTACTACAACAGAATCTTTGCCATTGCAACCTAGTGCATCGGTTACAGTTACAGTGTAGGTAGTTGTAATACCGGGGGAAGCATTAGGGTTGGCAACAACGGCACTAGAAAGACCTGTTGAAGGTGTCCAGGTATATTGTGTACCACCAGTTGCATTCAGTGCTACAGATTTTCCAAGGCACACCGCAGCATCTGTTCCAGCGTTAGCAACAGGTAGTGCATTTACAGTAATGTTTACAGAATCTTGATTTTGGCAGCCATTCGCATCGGTAACTACTACACTATATTTGGCACTACTTGCAATGGTTGCAATTGGGTTTGGAACAGTAGTACTTGATAACCCAGTAGCTGGAGTCCACAAATAATTAACCCCACCTGATGCTCTCAAATTAGCAGGTTGACCAATACATATTGCAGTGTCATTACTTACGCTAATAGCTATGTAATTGACCACAACAGTTACAGTATCGTTTTGTGAGCACCCAAGTAAATCTGTAGCGGTTACGATATAATTTGTAGTCAAATTGGGCATTGCATTAAATATTTGAAGCGAATCGGAAGCATTGCCTTTACCAGGCGACCATGCGTATTTTACCCCACCTTTGGCAGTCAATACTACATTTTTCCCATTACAAATAGAGGTGTCATTTCCTGCATTAGTTGTTGGCAATGGATTTACAGTCACATTTACTGAATCTAGGTTTTGGCAACCTGTAGCATCGCCAATAATTACAAAATATTTGGTGGTAACCATTGGTGAAGCACTAGGATTAGGAGAATTTACTGAAGACAATCCTTGAGCTGGCGACCAAGTGTAATTTACCCCACCAGTGGCGAGCAAATTGGTACTACCTCCTTTGCAAAAACTAGTATCGTTGCTCAATGAAGTAGCAATATAATTTATGCCTACTTTTACATTGCCTGTATTCTTGCATCCTTGTGCATCGGTTACTGTAACTTTATAGTCGGTACTGAAGGTTGGCGAGGCAATAGGATTGGCAATAGTAGCATCGCTCAATCCTGTTGTTGGCATCCAGCTATAACTAGTACCACCACTGGCAGCAAGTGTAGCCGATTTGCCGAAGCAAAAAGCTGTGTCGTTGCTGGTAGTAATTGCTATAAAGGTAACATTTACATTGACGGTATCTTTTTGCGTACAACCATTGGCTCCAGCCACGGTAACTACGTATTGCGTAGTTGCCGATGGGGTGGCGATTGGATTAGGAATAGTAGCACTGCTCAACCCTGTTGAAGGAAGCCAAGTGTAAGTAGTACCTCCGGAGGCATTCAACTGGGCTGTATTGCCATTGCATATCGTAGTATCATTAGAGGAGCTAACTATGGGTATAGAAGACACCAACACTTTTACCGTATCAAAATTTTTGCACCCAGCAGCATCCGTAATATCTACACGATAAGTAGTACTAGCCACCAGTGTTGCCAAGGGATTGGGAATTGTAGCATCGTTTAATCCTGTACTAGGTGACCATAAGTAAGAAACACCCCCAGATGCACTTAACTGCAAAGAATTTGAAGAGCACAATACAGTATCATTGGCAACTTTTATTGTTATATAATTTACTGTTACCAACACCGAATCTATATTGATACAACCTTTATTATCGGTCATTGACAGTGTATATTTTGTAGTTTGGGTGGGAGTTGCTATTGGGTTTAAAATAGTGGCATTGTTTAGCCCAGTTGATGGCGACCAAGTATAAGTAACGCCAACGCCTGAGGCATTCAAGGTTGCATTTTTTCCAAAGCAAAAAGCTTGATCTGTACCTGCATCTACTGGCGTACCGTTGGTAATTTTCACCAAAACTTGGTCCGAATTGGTGCAGCCATTGCCATCGGTACCAGTTACAGTGTAATTGATAGTAGCTGTGGGGGTAGAAATAGGATTTGAAATGGTAGCATCTGACAAGTCTTTTGCTGGTGTCCATAGATAAGTGATAGCACCAATAGCCGACAAGGAAACTGATTTGCCAATACAGGTGCTATCGTCTTTGCTAGCGGTAACAATCGGAAGGGCATTTACCGAAATGATAACAGAATCCGTCGCTTGGCAACCACCAGCATCAGTTACAGTTACGGCGTAGGTTGTAGCAATGGCAGGGTTCGCCACAGGATTAGCAATATTAGTACTAGACAAACCTAAAGCAGGACTCCAAACATAACTAACACCACCAGTAGCAGCAAGGGTTGTGCCTGTACCTTTACAAATGGCGACATCTGTACCAGCATTGGCAGTAGGGTTAGCAGAAACTGAAACCAGCACTGCATCGGTTGCCTTACAGCCATTGGCATTGGTTACTGTTACAGTATAGGTCGTTGTAGCTGTAGGGCTGGCAACAGGGTTAGCAGTATTGGTAGCAGATAAACCTAAGGCTGGTGACCATAAATAAGTACCTCCACCACTAGCGGTAAGATTAGCTGGTTTACCATTACAAACAGAAGCATCAGCACCTGCATTGGCTGTAGGCAAGGCATTTACTTTTACAGTCACTGTATCGGTATTTGAGCATGTGCCATTGCTACCTGTTACAACAAAGGCTGTAGTAATGGTAGGAAATGCAAATGGATTGCCAACGTTTGCAGAGGTAAGAAAACTAGCAGATGACCAACTGTAAGTACTAGCCCCAGATGCACTTAACTGAGTAGAATCTCCATTACAAATTGTTGCATCTAATCCTGCACTAACTACAGGTAGGGTGGTAACAGTTACTTCCACAGCATCCGTCGCTTGGCAACCACCAGCATCGGTTACAGTTACGGTGTAGGTCGTAGCAATGGCAGGGTTCGCCACAGGATTAGCAATATTAGTACTAGACAAACCTAAAGCAGGACTCCAAACATAACTAACACCACCAGTAGCAGCAAGGGTTGTGCCTGTACCTTTACAAATGGCGACATCTGTACCAGCATTGGCAGTAGGGTTAGCAGAAACTGAAACCAGCACTGCATCGGTTGCCTTACAGCCATTGGCATTGGTTACTGTTACAGTATAGGTCGTTGTAGCTGTAGGGCTGGCAACAGGGTTAGCAGTATTGGTAGCAGATAAACCTAAGGCTGGTGACCATAAATAAGTACCTCCACCACTAGCGGTAAGATTAGCTGGTTTACCATTACAAACAGAAGCATCAGCACCTGCATTGGCTGTAGGAACAGCATTTACCATTACCAATACGGTATCGGTGTTAGGACAACCACCGTTATCGCCCGATAGAATATATTGAGTAGTAACAGTGGGTTTGGCTTGTGGATTTGCAATGTTGGCATTTGAAAGTGTAGCAGCAGGTGTCCAAGTATAGTTGATAGCACCAGAAGCTTGCAATACTGTAGAATCTCCAGCACATAACATTACATCTGTTCCTGCATTGATTGTAGGCGGTATATTCACCTTTATCTCTACATCATCTGTATTGATACACCCTTTAGCATCAGTAACAGTTACCGTGTAGGTTGTATTACTATTGGGCTGTGCTATTGGACTTGCAATATTCGCATTTGACAACCCCGCAACTGGACTCCAAGAATAATTTACTCCACCAGTTGCAACGAGAGGTGTACTTGCCCCTTTACAAATAGTGACATCTATACCAGCATTTGCTGTTGGTAGTGGGTCTATGGTGACTACAACATCGTCCGATTTTTTACAACCGTTCAATCCAGTAGCGGTAACAGTATATGTTGTAGTAGCTGTAGGCGTAGCAGTAGGTGCTGCAATATTAGCATTGGATAGCCCTGTGATGGGCGACCAAGTATATGAAACACCACCAACTGCACTTAGTAAAGTGGATTTACCATTGCAAATATTTACGTCATTGCCTGCATTGGCAGTGGGGAGCGATTTCAAAGTTACGCTTACCAAATCTTGGCTAGAGCAGCCTATAGCATCTGTGCCAGTTACTACATAGCTAGAATTAATTAATGGTTTTGCATACGGATTGGCAATATTGGGATCTGACAAACCTGCCACTGGAGACCACGTGTAGCTTATCGCCCCTGTAGCATTTAACTGTATAGAATCGCCTGTACAAATAGAAACATCATTTCCAGCATCTACTACAGGATTGGTATTTACGGTAACCACAACATCATCTGTGCCTTTGCAGCCCTGTATATCTGAAACAGTAACAGTATAGGTAGTAGTAGTGGTAGGCGATGCCGAGGGGTTGGCAATATTTGCATTAGACAATCCAGTGGCAGGCGACCAAGAATAAATAGTACCACCACTGGCGTTAAGTAAGGCAGCCTTGCCATTACAAACTGATATGTCACTGCCAGCATTGGCAGTCACCGTAATTGGAATGTCAATTTCCAAACTATCTTCATAAGCACATTTGCCATTGCCTGCGGTAAGTCTTACCATATAACTACCGGGTGCAGTATATACATGCACAGGATTTTTAAGGGCTGACGTTTTACCATCACCAAAATTCCAAAAATAAGTTATTGTACCACTACCAGTAGATAAATTGGTAAATACAACAGGTTTTCCAAAACAATATGGGGCGTTGGTGGTAAACTTTGCATCAATGTTCCTAAACTTTGCTGTACCCCCAAAAGTTACTTGAAAAGTATCTAGCTGCACCATCTGCCTACTCTCTATGTAGATAGCATATTTTTTTCCCGAGGTTACATTCAATGTATTTAACCAAGAATTTTGAATGCCAGGAAAATTAGGCTCATATTTATTCAAACTGTCTGTAGAAACACCTGTACCTATAAAGTTTGAATCCAAATCTAGCTGACTGGTATTACATTGCAGCACTGTTTTAGTAGCACAGCCATTGGTTACATCAAATACTATAAAGTCAAAATCTTTATTTTCGGGAGCATTCAAATACATTTCAAAAGTACCATTGTTCTCGGGCGAAAATTGATACCAAAAAGGATTTCTTTCGGTTTTAGGTGCAAAACAACTAGAATAGCTTACAGGAACATCATTTGCCCCTATTCTACCTGGCAATGAAATCAACTGATCGTCTATCACATCATTGTTGCATAGCTGCGTGGCTGTAACACAATCTTTACTACCTACTTTATTAGTCTGTGCCCACAATTGCTGCGTCGAGACAAACAACAACATTAAAAAACTGAGCGAGAGAAAATATCTATTCATTGATTTTATCCGATTTTAAATTAAAAAATTTACCCAAAACATCTTGTGCTTATACTTACAATAAGAATAGTTGGTTACAATACTTTCTATGTGATAAGAAAATTATACAGAATAATGAAAAAAATATTTCAAACACAACCCAGTAACCTAGATTGTGCGTATAGAGCCTTGGCAATTTGTACCCAAAATAATTACATTATTGAATATGCTATTTTTCAACCAAACAATTTCTCATTTTTACAAAATTAATTCATGATGTTAAAATACATTCCCATAGCTGCACTGCTACTGCTAAGTGGGGCAACTCAAGCACAAATCGAATTTCAAAAATCATTTGGCGGTGCTAAAAAAGAAAGCTTCAACCACGTCATAGCTGCTATAGACAAAGGCTACATCGCAGTGGGAACAACCGAAAGCTATGGTGCAGGCAAAAAAGATATTTTTATAGTTAAAACAGACAGCATAGGCACATTGCAGTGGGCAAAAAGCTATGGTGGTAAAGACATAGACTTGGGAATGTATATTGACAAAACTACCGATGGCAATTACTTCGTCACAGGCCACAGTGCTAGTTACGGCAACCAATATACCGATGCGGTATTGATGAAAATAAATCCATCGGGAAACATCATTTGGGCAAAAAACTACACACTGAACAACAGCGAATTTGCCAATCACGTAACCGCCACCCCCGACGGAGGCTGCGTACTGCTAGGCGAAACCATGAAATACCTAGGCAAAGGAAAAGATTCAGATGTGCTAGTGCTAAAAATAAAAAATGACGGCCAACTACAATGGGCAAAAAAATATGGAGGCAAAGACCTTGACTATGGCTACAGCCTAGAAATAACTAAGGACAGCGGCTATGTAATAGGTGGCGAAACAAAAAGTTTTACAGCAGGCGACCAAGACATGTACCTTATCAAACTATCGCACGAAGGAAAACTAGAATGGGCAAAAGCCTATGGTGGCAAGGGTGCTGACTATGGCAAATACGCCGCACAAACCAGCGATGGCGGTTTTTTAATGGCAGGAAGTACCACCAACTACAATTCCCGAGATGTGGATTTGTGCGTATCCAAAGTAGCTAAAAATGGAATTTTGCTTTGGACAAAAATATATGGTGGCAACAATCAAGATTATATTTCAGCCATAAAAGTGTTAAAAAACGACGACTTTGTGGCCTGTGGCTACACCAATAGTTTTGAACTAACCAATGAAAATGCCTTTGTAGAAGTTTTTAATTCGTCGGGTATGCCTAAGTGGGGCAAGGCCTACGGTAGCGACTCTACCGATTTTGGAAATTCCCTCTCCATCATCAATGACAAAGAAATTATCTTGTGCGGCACTACCAAAGGCTTTGGCGTAAAATCAGAAGACGGCTTGATGGTAAAAACTTACACGCAAAGAACCCTTGAAGATTGCAACGTAACCGACATTACCACCCTAGTAACGCACAGCGTAAAAGCCACAGAAACCAGCGGTGGCGAAGAAACCGAAGTAAACATGAGGGCCATAGACATCAAAATGACCACCACCAACTGCACCCTCGAAGAAAAAGTGTTGTGTGTGCCAGAGGAGCAGGATTAAGGGGGTGATGAAACCGTTTAAATTTGTATTAAGTAATTTAATTTTTGGGAAGGTTTGCTAATGCCTTCGTAAAGGCATTCGTTAGCTTTAATTTTAAACGACATAACAACAAAGTAAATATGAATCCAATAGAGAATCCTTATAGACCTGGAGCAGGAACATCTAAGCCTTCGTGGCGGCGGCAAGCCAAGCCATGAAGGCGTGGTTGAACGTGACCTTGGGTAGCGGGGTTGGGAGAAAATTACTGAGTTATTATGGGTTTTTCATAGCGAGGTTGGGGTGTTTTAGATGGGGCTGTTACTTCTAATTTTTTTATTATTGTATTTTCACATAAAAATATTCATTTGGGTTATAGATTGCTACTTTTGAAACAAGTGCATTTGCTTAACATTATATTAAAAAAAATACCTTTTTATAACTCAATAGAAATTTTAACCTTTCCTCCTAAACCCTTCTCCACAATATCAAACAAAGTTTTTAAAGTGAGATTACTTCCATTGTTTTCTATTTTTGAAATATATTCTCGTTTTTTATCAACCAAATCGGCTAATTGATTTTGAGTTAAACACTTTTCCTCTCTAGCTTTGCGTAAAAGCAAGCCAATTTTAAAACTTTCAAAATCTCTCTCTAACCCGTCCCTTCTTTCACTTCCAACATTGCCGTAAACTGAATCCTTAATGTCTTTCCAGCTCTTAGTTTTCATTTTATTTAGATTTAGTTGTAAAATACTCTTTCATCAGTTTTAAAGCCTTTTCCATTTCAGAAGTAGGAGTTTTTTGAGTCTTCTTTTGAAATCCATTGAGCAAAATCACTAATCTATCATCGTCAAAAAAACAAAAAACCCTCCAAATATTTGAACCCAATTGAATTCTGGCCTCATAAAGTCCAGGTGTTCCAACTAATAATTTTAAATAATTTGATGGAACTCTTTCTAAAGTTTCAATAGCTTCGATTATTTTAAAGATTTTATCTTGCACCTTTTTCGGTTGTTGCAATAAGAAATCTTCAAAATAATTTTCATAAGCTATAACCTCTCTAACTTTCATTAGTAAATGTAACTTAAAAATTACCTTTCTTCAAAATTTTTAAATATTTCCCCTACCTATTCCCCTTATAAAACTCAATCAACCCATTGGTCGAACTATCGTGCGAGGTTATCTTTTCGCTATTGGTCAATTCGGGAAATATGGCATTGGCCAATTGTTTGCCTAGCTCTACACCCCACTGGTCATAGGGGTTTACTTGCCATATCATGCCTTGCACAAATATCTTGTGTTCGTACATTCCTATCAATGTTCCTAAAACAGATGGTGTCAATTTTTTAAAGAATATAGAATTTGTAGGCTTGTTGCCGGGGAATATTTTATGTGGTAATAATTCTTCTATTTGCTTACCGCTTATGCCTGCTTTCTCTAATTCTGCCTTGGCTTCTGCTTCGGTTTTGCCTTTCATCAATGCTTCAGTTTGTGCAAAGAAATTGGCGAGCAATTTTGGGTGATGGTCACTAATAGGATTTTGCGACTGTACAGGTGCTAAAAAATCGCAAGGTATCATTTTTGTGCCTTGGTGAATCAATTGGTAAAAAGCATGTTGCCCATTGGTACCAGGCTCTCCCCAAATGATGGGCCCAGTTTCGTAATCTATTTTATGGCCATCTCTGGTGACTCTTTTTCCATTACTTTCCATATCACCTTGTTGGAAATAAGCTGCAAAGCGGTGCATGTATTGGTCGTAAGGAAGTATAGCGTGCGAGGCTGCATCAAAAAAATTGTTGTACCAAACCCCAAGTACAGCAAGAATTACAGGAATATTTTGTTCTAAAGGTGCGGTACGAAAATGCTCGTCTATATCATGAAAACCTTGCAATAGTTGTTCAAAATTTTCAAACCCAATATACACGGCAATAGATAAACCGATGGCCGAACAAAGGGAATACCTCCCTCCTACCCAGTCCCAAAATTCAAACATATTGGCGGTATCAATACCAAAAGCAGCAACGGCCTTGGCATTGGTCGATAGTGCCACAAAATGTTTGGCTACAGCTTGGTTGTCTTTGGCTGTTTTTAAAAACCAATGCTTTGCAGACTCTGCATTGGTAAGGGTCTCCTGGGTGGTGAATGTTTTTGAGGCAACAATAAAAAGGGTTGTTTCTGCATTCAAATGCTTTAAAGTTTCTGCAATGTGCGTACCATCTACATTGGAAACAAAGTGAATGTTCAATCCTTCTTGGGCATAGGGTTTCAAGGCTTCTGTAACCATAAATGGCCCTAGGTCAGACCCGCCAATGCCAATGTTTACCACATCGGTAATGCTTTTGCCAGTATAGCCTTTCCAAGAGCCACTTCTAATTTCATCGCAGAACTTTTTCATTTTTGCCAACACCACATTTATTTCAGGCATCACATCTTTGCCTTCAAAAAATATAGGGCGATTTGACCTATTGCGTAAGGCTATATGAAGTACCGCACGATTTTCAGTATTGTTTATTTTATCTCCCGAAAACATTTTTTCTCTCCACTCCTCTACGCCCGACTCCTTGGCTAGTGCAGTAAGTAGTTGAAGGGTTTCTGCTGTAATTCTATTTTTAGAATAATCGACCAATATATCATTAAACTGTATCGAAAATTTTTCAAATCGCTGGGCATCTTCAGCAAATAGCGAACGCATTTGTACTGGGGCTACAGTAGCATGATGGGCTTTTAGTTTCTGCCAAGAAGGTAGTTGGGTAAGGGCTGTCATATTCAAATTAATTAAGAAGAATAAAAATAATTAAAGTATTTGTATTGTGTTGGTAAATGGGATTATCATTTCAATAAAAAAGCACCACGAAACGGTAGTGCTTTTTTGAATTATATCATTTCAATGAATGCAAGTTAAATTTACAAAATCATTCCTGCACCCAACGTTTCGTTGGTAAACTCGTCAATGATAATTAGACTTCCTGTAAATCTATTTTTGTTATAACTATCGGTAAACAGGGGGCTAGAGGCACGAATAACTATTCGCCCAATATCATTGAGCCCAATGGTAGTATCGCCCTCTATCTTATGTAGTGTATTGATGTTCATTTTGTAAAGTACCTCTTTCACCACACATTTGGCTTCTTTGGTGGTATGTTTTACCACGTATTTTCCGCCTAGTTGAATCTTTTTCTCATTCAGCCAGCATATCATCAATTCTATATCTTGACTCACTGTTGGCTGATTATGGGCTTTCACAATCATATCGCCACGGCTAATATCTATTTCATTTTCCAAGGTCATGGTTACAGACATGGGCGAAAATGCTTCTTCCACTGCTTGATCCATGAGCTCAATAGATTTTATTTTGGTGGTAAAGCCAGAAGGCAATGCCAACACTTCGTCGCCTACTTTGAAAGTACCACCTTCTACACGCCCTGCGTACCCTCTGAAGTCATGGTACTCATTGCTCTGTGGACGTATTACCCACTGCACTGGAAAACGTGCATCTTTGTAATTCAAATCTCCTGCAATGCTTACATTCTCTAAAGTATATAGCAAAGTACCGCCTTTGTACCAAGGCATGTTTTCTGATAAATCTACCACATTGTCTCCATTCAATGCCGATACGGGAATAAAATGTATGTCAGGCACAGCCAATTTGGAAGAAAATTCTTGGTAATCTTTTTTGATTTTTTCAAATACTTCTTCCTTGAAATCTACCAAATCCATTTTGTTCACACATACTACTATATGCTTGATTTGAAGCAAAGAAGCGATAAACGAATGGCGGCAAGTTTGCTCTATTACTCCATGTCTAGCATCTATTAATATGATGGCAAGGTTGGCGGTAGAAGCACCTGTAACCATGTTGCGGGTGTATTGAATATGCCCAGGTGTATCGGCTATGATGAATTTTCTTTTGGGCGTAGCGAAATAACGGTACGCTACGTCTATAGTGATGCCTTGCTCACGCTCTGCACGCAAACCATCGGTAAGTAGGGCAAGGTTTACATAGCTATCGCCACGTTGCAAACTCGACTGCTCAATGGCTTCTAGTTGATCTTCAAATATTGATTTGGTATCGTAAAGCAATCTGCCAATTAGGGTACTTTTACCATCGTCCACACTACCAGCAGTAGTAAAACGAAGCAAATCCATTTGCAAATAGCTATTGTCTTTTTCTTGTTTCATAATTTGATTTGATGCTATGAATTATGGATGAATTACTATTTACTCATTCATCTTTTAAAAATATCCTTGTTTCTTTCTATCTTCCATCGCAGCCTCTGACCGTTTGTCGTCGGCTCTGGTGCCACGCTCGGTAACACGAGATGCTGCAATTTCGTCTATAATTTCTTCTAGCGAATTTGCCGCCGACTCTACTGCTCCTGTACAGGTCATATCGCCTATGGTGCGGAAACGAATTTGTCTTTCTTCGTAGGCTTCGTCTTTCAGTAGGGTAATAAAATCAGACTTAGCAAGTAAAGTACCGCCTCTATTCACCACTTCTCTTTGGTGTGTAAAGTAAATATGTGGTATAGGAATATTTTCCTGAGCGATGTATTGCCACACGTCCATCTCTGTCCAGTTGCTAAGTGGAAATACTCTAAAATGTTCGCCTATTTGTTTTTTGCCATTAAATATATTCCACAATTCTGGTCTTTGATTTTTTGGATCCCACTGCCCAAATTCATCTCTGTGCGAAAAAAACCTTTCTTTG
>JAAFID010000043.1 GCA_013297765.1 Cytophagales bacterium
ATAGGTTATATTTCTTACGGTTTAATATTAGTAAGGTCTAATTTTAACCCACCAATTGACGAGAACGACCCTGAAAATATCATTAGCTTTGTTTCCTATTTGAAACGTGAGCAATATGGCGACAGGCCATTGCTGACAGGCCCTTACTTCACCGCAGGCTACCCAATAGATGCAGAGCAAGGAGCACCACTTTACAGAAAAGATGAAAAAAGTGGTAAGTATGTGATATATGATTACAAAATGAAATACAAATATGACCCTAAGCACATGGGTATATTTCCTAGAGCACATAGCACACAGCAGAACCATGCAGAGGTGTATAGAGAAAAAATGAAATTGAAACCAGGCAAGCGACCGACCAAATTTCAGGATTTGCAATACATGTTTAGCTATCAGATAGGACACATGTATTTTAGGTATTTTTTATGGAATTTTTCGGGCAGAGAGAGCGATGTGCAAGATGCAGGTCCACAAAATCCTTGGGATTATTTCAAAAAACTCCCAAGCGACTTGGCTGGAAATAGAGGACGCAACAATTACTTTTGGCTACCGCTAATATTGGGATTGCTGGGTATTGTGTATCATTTTAATAAAAATAAAAAAGATGCTTCTATCATTGCGATGTTCTTTTTCTTCACTGGGCTGGCAATTATACTTTACCTCAATCAGCCACCGGTAGAGCCTAGAGAGCGTGACTATACCTATACTGGTTCATTTATGGCCTATTGCATTTGGATAGGGTTTGGCGTATTGTTTTTGGCAGAAGCATTACAAAAAATAATTAAAGATGATAAGTTAAGGCCAATTATAGCAACGATACTAGGCTTATTTGTACCCGCAGTATTGGCTGCACAAAACTGGGATGATCATGACCGTTCTGGTCGTTACCACTCGGTAGATTCGGCAAAGAATTTATTAAATTCATGTGCTAAGAATGCCATATTGTTTACTGGTGGCGACAATGATACTTTCCCACTATGGTATGTACAAGAGGTGGAAGGCTACCGAACCGATGTGCGTGTTTGCAATCTAAGTCTTTTAAATACGGATTGGTACATCAGTCAAATGAAACGAAAGGCTTACGATTCTGAACCCTTGCCTATTTCTTTGGAATTTGAAAATTATATTCAAGGCAAAAATGATCAAGTTTATTTTATGGAGAGACCTGGATTACAGAATGGCATCAACTTGCAGAACTATATCAAACTGGTGAAAGCAGATGATCCTTATGTAAAAGAAGATCGTGGTGGTGGGCAGGTATTGACCATTATTCCTTCTAAAAACTTGTTTATGCCTATTGATAAAGCTCAGGCAGCATTGGCTGTGCCAGCCAAGTATCAGGGCTACATTGTGGACTCGTTGAAATGGAATATTGGTTCTCAAGCATTAGAAAAACAAGCATTAATAATACTCGATATTATTGCCAATAATAATTGGAAGCGTCCAATTTATTTTTCTACTACATTGTCTAGTAGCAACTATATCAACCTTAAAGAATATACCCAGTTAGAAGGATTGACCCAGCGTTTGTTGCCTGTAAAAGTGCCCGGCAATCCACAAGGGTGGGTAGATACTGATATTATGTATGCTAACATGACTAAAAATTTCTTTTGGAGAGGATTAGACGATACTGAGGTGTATTATGATGAAAACTATTTGCGTTTCCCTATGGGTACACGTACGCAGTTTTACAAGCTGGCCAGTTCGCTATTCAACGAAGGTAATAAGGAAAAGGCTAAAGAAGCAGCATTATATTGCTTGAAAGTAATGCCTGACAATTGCATTCGTTTCGATTTTACTGTGCCTCCATTTATGGTGATACTCTTCAAAACTGGAGAAGAGAAAAAAGCAATGGAGATTGCCAACTTAATGGGCAATAGATGTATTGAAGATTTGGATTACTACACTAAAAACAAAGTGCCTTTTAATAGAGATTATGAAATGTGTTTTTATATTTTGGATCAAATTCAGAGAGCATTGAAAGAAGCGGGCAAAGTGAAGGAAGGCGAAAAATATGAGAAGGCTTTGATGGAATATTCTGGTCGTTTTAATATGTAAAAGAGCATGGATAGAAAGGCGAGAAGTAGATGTATAAATTATTTACTTTTTGCCTTTGCTACTAATGTGTAGGTAAAAAAGATTATTTTTATAATTTTTTTAGATTTCAAATTAGGAATTAGAAAAAAATAGTCTTAGCTTTGCACACCAATTCAGAAAAAGAGTTGATTTGGCCCGTTCGTCTAGGGGTTAGGACGCCAGGTTTTCATCCTGGTAACAGGGGTTCGATTCCCCTACGGGCTACCAAAAGGGACTGATGAATATTTTGATTCATCGTCCCTTTTTTTTGTGCTTGTATGTTATCTGAAATTGTGGCGATTAGCTTCATTACTTCATTTGTTCGAGAAGTTCGATAGGGCTAAGTCGCATTTATTGCCATATCATTGGCCGATTGCACATAAATAAAACTATGCTGCAATCCTTTGAAGGTATTGTACAGTAGTATATTATTTATAGTTCCTTTAGCCTTGCCATTGTCTTTATACAAGTGCGATGGAACATTTTCACAATTTATTAAGAGTGATGCTAGGCTTAGTGCAAACGAGGAAGCGGTAGTATATTCGCCACACAGATGTTTGTATCTGAGTTGATTGCTCAGAGGAAAGGCTCGAGCCACATTTTGATAAAAATGTTGAAATCGAATATCTCCATTTTCACCTAGTATTAAGGTATCTATAGCATTTGGGTCAATATCGTTGGCAATCAAAAAACGAGACAAACCATCAGCAACTTCACCCATATCTTCAGCATGAAGGCTAAGTATTGCCGATACTTTCGCTATGGCCCCTGAAGGATTTTGCCCTACTAAAAACATGCTTGCCCCCTCTCCAGCTATAGTGCCAACAGAGGTAGATTGGTATAATTTATTAGTATCGATAGAGTCTGATTTATACCATCCTCCCAAATATTCTATGGCATGATTGTAAGTGGATATTTCATCAAGCCCACCTAGCAAAAATTGAGATTGTGGCTGGTCGGCACACAACATCATAACATCGAGTAGTGCATTTTCAAATGCCAGCCCACGGTGTACATGTGTGGTATTGTAAAGCTTATTTTCTGATAGCAGCGCCAATTGTGCAGCAACGGCATTAGGTGTGCTTTGTACAAAATTGGTGGGGGTTAGCATACCCTCTTTGTAATCTACGATTTGATTTAAAAATTTTATGGAATCTTCCATACTACCATTGGCAGTACCTATCACTATGCCATCAATATTGCGATGTGCGGCAATGATAGGCAATGCAGCACCCACCCCCATTCTTACAGCCTTGCCCATTCGGCGAAGTATATTAACAGGAATATCTGCATAATCAGGTTCTACTACCATTATACCATGATGTGCTACAGTAATATCGGTATTGAAGTTATTTATAGCCAACGGAAATGGTTGCGGCGAAATACAAGAAGTTTGATAAATATAAAGCATGCGACTATACTTTTGAAAAAATCAAAGAACTACAATTGCCCCCAAAGCCAAAAGAATTAGACATCACATGTTTAATAAATCTCTTTTGGAAAGTTTGTACGGGTATTAATGCTGTTTCTGGTATGGCTTTCGAGAAATGCAAATGCGGGTAAAGCTCTTGATGCACAATATTAAAAATGCTAAATACCGCCTCTATAGCACTAGCCGCCCCTAGCGTATGGCCAGTATTAGATTTGGTAGAGGCGAATGAAGGTACACTGTCAAACACCCTTTTCATGGCCACACTTTCTGCCAAATCGTTGTTTTCGGTTCCTGTGCCGTGGGTATTTATAAAATCTATGTCGGCAGGTTTTAAAGAAGCTATTGCTAATGCTTTTTGCATGGCAAGAAATGGGCCATCGCCCTGTGCAGATAGGGCTGTAGGGTGAAAGGAATCATTGGTATTGCTGAAACCCGAAAGTTCTGCCAAAATTTCTTTATCACCCACTGTACCTTCGCCCTCTAGCACTAAATAGGCAGCACCTTCGGCTAGGTTTAGTCCCATACGATTGGCATCAAATGGAGTACATATTTGTTTAGAAAAAATTCTTAAAGCATTGAAACCATTAATTGTAAATTTTGACAAGCTATCTGCCCCCCCTACAATAGCTCTATTGGCCAGCCCATGTTTGATAAGCCTTGCCCCATACATGATGGCATTGGCAGAAGAGGAGCAAGCAGTATTGAAAGTATTGATAATGCCGCCTATTTTATATTTATTTTGTAAATAAAGCGTTACAGAACTTGCATCGTAAGAGGCTATGTAATCGGTATTATTAGATAGTTTATTTGCATTTTCATATAACTCATCTATTAGGCACATGCCACCTACAGTAGTTGCACCTATTAGTGCAGTATCATGTTGCTGTAGTTGGGCAGTAGAAACATTGCTTTGCAAAATTGCTTCTCTAAATGCCATCAACGAAAGTAGAGAAGTACGAGAAACGCCTTTGCAATTGACCTGTAGCAAATCGCATAAGGCATCGGTTGCTATTTTTACCTCGCCAAAGGGCAACTCTTCTGCATATTTAGACATGGTATGCTGCATGGTACTAATGCCACATAGCCCCATACCCAGCCCATTAAGATTGGGCAATACTCCCATACCTAGTGGCGAAACAATTCCTATACCTGTTACAAATATTCGGCTCAAATGGTGAAAATGTTATTTCTTGCGGTTTTTCTCTATATAATCTACCATGGTATTTACATCTACCAAAATTTTTCTACCCTCTTTGGGGTCTTCTATTTTGATGCCATAGTTTCTATCCAACAATACAATGAGCTCAATAGAATCAATGGAATCCAAACCTAGACCTTCACCAAAAAGTGGTTGATCGTCTTTTATTTCTTCGGGTTCAATCTTTAAATTTAGATATTGAATGATGTGTGTTTTCAATTCATTTTTTAATGCGGTATGTTCCATGGTGATTGTTTATATTAAATTTTTTCTTCGCAATGCCAATAAAGTAGTCAATTGTAAAGCAATACTAATACAAAGTAAAGGTAAAAGGTGGAATAACATGTCTTGCCAGTTGCCACGGTTTAAAAATAAATCATAAAAGGCCTCTAGTGCCCAGTGTAGTGGCGATATTTTTAGTGCCCAAGAAAAGGAGTGTGGCATGGCAAAACTTGGTATCAATATGCCGCCAAGCGCTGCCAATATCACTACCGATGCTGCTCCAAAACCATTGGCTTGCTCTTGAGTTTCGGCCATAACGCCTATGACCATTGCATAACTTACAGCACAAATGCCACTGGCAAAAGAAACCAAAGCTAGACCTGGCAAGTCTGTGGGCAGGTGTAGTGCTGGCAATGATAAATAGGGGAATAGCCAAATACCGATGGAGAATATAACTACTACCTGAATCATGGCTACCACCAAATAAATGATTTGTTTAGAAAAAATAGTAATTAGAAAATTGGTAGGCAATGTTTTCAATCGTACAAAGCTTCCGTTTAGCTTTTCTTTCACTATGCTACTGCCAAGGGAGATGACGATAAAAAACATGGCAAAAATTGTCCATGCAGGTATGTTATGCTCTGTAGCATTGGGTATGGTATAGCTGCCAGCTATTACTGCGGGCATAGCAGTAATCATAGTGGTGTTTGTTATTTCATCATTTTCTTTAGCGGGCTTTTGATTCAGTAATAAATAAAGCTGTGCCAATACTTGCTTGCCTTCTATTCCTTTAGTAGCACTAGCCAGTGCACCTTGAATAGACCCACGAAATGAGGATTGCAATACAGGATTGTAATACAATTTAATTTCTAATATCGAAACTTCATTTGTATCTATCTTGGAATCTGTAGGCATTCCCAATCCCGATAGTGCTTTGGTTGCAGTTTGTAAGGCTTGGGTATTTATTTTTTGAGAATAATCATGCGGAATAACCAATGCGATGAGGGCATCGTTTGCCTTCATTTGATATTGAATGTCATGCTGATTTTGTTTTGGCAAAATGGTTTTGATCTCAAACATTCCTATTTTTTCAATCGCTTCTATGAGATTTTTACTTACCAAGCCCCTGTCGTTGTTGTATAGCAGCATTTTTACTTTATTGTCGTTCACTAGCTCAAAAGTATTGTTCTGAATGCTGGTAATGACAAGTACTAGTGTAATGGGCATTACAAACATCAGCACAAGACCTACTTTATCTCGCAACAGCAGTCTTAAATCTTTCAATATGGTAGCCCACAGTTTATACATCTCTATAAGCTTGTCCTGTAAGGTGTAAAAATAGTCCTTCTAAATTTTGTTGCTGGTGCTTTTTCATCAAATTGCCTAGGCTGTCTATTGCTATTATTTTCCCTTCATCTATCATAGCGACACGATTGCATAAATCTTCGGCTTCTTTCAATTGGTGAGAGGTGTAAACTAGGGTAGTACCTGCTTTGTTTAAGGTATTCAAATGTTGCACTATGGCATTTCTAGTTTGTACATCTACGCCTACTGTAGGCTCATCTAGAAACAATATTTGTGGTTGGTGCATCACGCCTATGGCTAGATTTACCCTGCGTTTCATACCTCCAGAAAAGTTTTTTACTTGTTTGTTGGCTACATTCGATAGCCCTAGTACAGCAAGCAATTGCTCGCTTTTTTGCTTTATGGCAAGTCTATTCATGCCATACCAAGCACCAAAAAATGCCATGTTCTCTAGAGCCGACAATTCATGGTAAAAAGAAAAATCTTGTGGTACAAATCCAATAATTTTATGTATTTCTTTTTTGTGCTTTGCAAATGACATTCCTAAAACGTTTATGGAACCTTGGGTAGGGGTGGTAAGCCCTGTCATTATTTGCATGAGTGTAGTTTTACCTGCACCATTGGGGCCAAAAAGACCTAACTTTTCACCTTGCAAAATTTGTAAAGTCAAGTTGGCTAGGGTTGGTTGCTCTTGCCCATCGTATTGGTGGTATATTTCTTGGAGATTTACGGCTGGCATCATTTCTTCCACTTTATTTTATCCAAGTGCAGAAAGGCTTGTTTCTCGACGGCTGCGGCTTGCTGCAAGTAGTCGCACATAAGGTTAAATTCTTCTTGCTTTTCTATACGCCCCTTGTATATGCCTGCCGCTTGTACTGCTGCCTGCCGCCAAATATCGCCTGCCTGGGTAAATTGTTTTGAAATATGCAGTAGTTCATCATGTGGTAAATACTGGTGTGCTTGCTGTAAAAATGCTGCATAAATAAACCGAAAACCACCACCGCCAGTGCCTATTTCTTCTTGCATTCTTACCAATTGGGCTAGGTAGATTTTTGATTTTTCTAACCCCAAAGTATCTCTCCACTTTTTAATTTTTAGCCCTGTACCTTTTATACCCGATACTCCTACAAAACTGCCTGGTATGCGTAACATATCTCTCACATTTCTTTTGATACCGCTTACTATGCCTCTTCTGATATCGTCGTCGGTGATTATTTTATTGGCTCTAGGGTAGTACAATTGCCCTTTGGGTGCTAGTGCACCTTTGGCAAACCGCACACGATTCAATTCAAAAGAAGACAGTGTGGTAACCCTTTCCATTACTGGGTCGCTTATCAAGTAGGTATCTTGTTCTTTGCCATATACGATAAGATTATGAGCATTGAAATGAAAACGGTATTCTTTGGGAAAATATGAAAGGTAATAAACCCCCACTTGGCAACCTACTGGCTTGCCTGCTGCCAGTACTTTTGTTAATTCGTTTTCTGCCGAATCTATGGAGCTGAAGGTTTTGCTAGCAATAGGTATGTCTAGTGCCTTGCACGTTCTTTTAAAAATAAGCCCAGGCAGTGTGCGAAATGCAATGGCAGGCCCATGATTGATTTTTAAAAATGGAATATGAATATAAAATAAGCCAGAACCAATGCCAAAGGCTAGGGGCTCGGTCATTTGCGACACTCCATTGTGTTGAAGCAAGTTTGTAGTGACACCATTTTCACAATGAGCTGCTTGTATGTGCCGAAAATTAACCTTCATTTACAGTCATATTTTTTAATTGTGCTGTAGTTACTTCAAATACAGTAGCATATTTTTGTATTGTTTTTTCAGGCAGTTTGTTAAATACCTTTGCTTTCATGTGTCGTTTTATTTGCCATTGCCACAAGCCTGTGTACGATGCTAGTATTGCCAAATCCATTAATTTCCATTCCATAAAATAGACGATGGGGCTACATTTTCCAGCCAATACTTCTTGCTTTGCAACTGCCATTCGGTGGTTTATATCTGCCCAAGCTACATTCAGTGCTTCTGTTTTTATTTCCCAGCCACTGCTAAGGGCTGTAGTGTATTGCCCATTTTCATCTATTGCATAGCATATTTCCTTAGTCACGTTTAGCAATTTGCTTTTGTCTTGAGGAATATCTTTTGCTTGCATGGGTAGATTGTTTTAAAACGGTTATACAACGGTAAGCATACAAAACATATAAGAGAACCGAGAACTTTCGGGTACTGCCATCAATATTTTCTGGCCTTTTAGTAGTTGTTTGGTTTTTACCAATGCGTCTAGCATAAGGTAGATAGAACCTGCACCCACATTACCTACCTCACTCAAATTGGTAAACCACTTTTCTTGAGGAATGCTGTTGTTGTTGCTGTCTAGTCGTTCCGCTATTTTGCTTCTAAAAAACTCGCTCGACATGTGTGGTAGCAAATAATCGATGCTATCTACATTGATATTTTTTTTGGCAAGTATTTCTTTCATATTATCAAACCCCAAGGCAACGATGTTTTGGCTTAGCAATTTTACATCTTGTTTTACACTAAGGATAGAGAGCATGGCTATTTCTTCCGCAGTGTAATCCATAAAACTTTTTAGCGTACCATCGCTTTGCTTATCGCTGCCCATGTACATACAAGCCTCTACTTTATTTGCAAATGAGATGCCTTCTATCCACTCTATTTTAAAGTTTATTTGGTTAGGTTTTGGTTCATTGGAAAGTAAAAATGCCCCTGCTCCATCTGATAGCATCCAACGTAAGAATTCTTTTTCAAAACCTATATATGGATTGTCTTTTAAAGCGGATAAATTTTCGGCTTCTGTAGCAAACATTTCGGCACGCATAAGACCAGAAGCACGCTCTGAGGCTACTGCTACCGCAGTAGTCACATCTCCAGCCCGTACCGACATAAATGCGTATTTCAATGCGTGCATGCCCGAGCAGCAAGCCCCAGAGGGCGACACTACTTCTATAGAACGAGTTTCGGGTAGCCAACCATGCACCATAGCCGCATGAGAAGGCACCAACTGATCGGGAGATGAGGTGCCTGCTGTCAACAACTCGATGGCAGCGAGTTGTTCGTTATCATTGTTACATAAGTTACGAATGGCAAGTGCTGCCATTTCAGCATTGGTATGTGTGGCCTCACGTTGCTTATTCAAGGCATAGTATCTGGTTTTTATTCCATTACTTCTCAATACGATTCTTCTAGACTTGGAAGGTGTATCAGATAAAAATCCTAAATAAGATTCCATTTCATCATTTGAAATAGGTGAATTGGGTAAAAAAGTAGCGGTGTTGGTAATATAAACTTGATTCAAAGGAATTATTAATTTTAAGTCAATCCTAAATAGTATTTTTTCTTTCTTAGAATGCTTTTATGAGTAAAAGGTTTTAAAAAAATACGATATAGCAAAAGTACAACAGGGGCAATTATAAATAAAGCCACTATCAAATAATACTTAAATATTTTTAGCCACATTGTTTTATCGGTTTTTGTTTCAATTAATTTGGCCCATAAATAAAACAATTTTCCTGCTCGTTGTTCAACAAACATAAGGGTGCTATTTACCTCTACAGCACCACTAGTTACTAGTTGCTGTTGCAGGTTTTCCCATGTGCCAGTTTCAAGATGCTGGGCTACTATTTTGCCAAAAGTTTTTGCACTACAAATATCTTTTTCAGAAATGCCAGGTAAGGGAAAAATACCTTTATACCGTTCTTTCTTGCCCGACAGCATCCATTGCAATATGCTGATGGCGCTAGCATAGTTGTTGTGTCTATCTATCAATACAATATTTCCTACCAGTCTAGCTTGACTTTGGCTCAATAATTTTTTTACAGTTTCTTGTCCATTGATCCACATATTTCTAGCACCTATTAGGGTTACTACAGGTGTATTGGCAATAATTTTTTTTAAATTATCATTCATCAATATGCTGGTGGTGGGTATGCTTGGCGACAAGTACCAAGGCTGGTAGCCAAGCACCACTAAGTCGTACTGTGAGTGAGCGGGTTTTATAGCCTTTAAAGTAGTAGGTATGCCCAATACACTGTGAGGCATAGCGGCAAAGAAACGTTCGCTTGTCCATGGAAAGTGGTAAGGCTCGATGGGTTCAATTTTAATTTTTTCAATAACAACAGTCGTATTCTCTAAACCAGCAGCAAATTGTGCAACTATTTCTTCTAGCTGTCCCGATTGTGAATAGTAAACGATAAGTATTTTCTGCATCACTTATTCAGGTTTTACGTCTTTTGCGGGTAGTACTTTTGATTTTTTGCTATACCCCGCTACTGCATACTGTGTTTCGGTGGGCAAGTCTTTAAAATTTTTGATGACCATTTTGCTGTCTTCCTCTATGTTACTGCTGTAGCCTAGCAGACTTGGGGCTTGTTCTTGAATCATAAGCCGAAGAAACCGTAGCTCAGGATTGTTGGGTTGTGCTTTGATGGCAGCCTCCATTGCTTTACTACCATCTTTAAACAAGGTGTATTTTTGACCAATACCACTCACCACGCCTGCTTTACGCATTACAAGTGCAGCCTCATGCCCTTTATAGTCATTACTTTTTTTGCAAGCCGCTATTTGAGCGTCTAGTGCCACTATGTCTTCACTCGAAAGGGTTTTGTAATAGCTCTTGCGGTCTAATGAAGTTTGGGCGGTAGTGAAAGTATGGATTAATAATAAAATTCCATACAGCCATAGCTTTGTATATTTTTTCATTGATTTATTTTATATAACCTTGCCAAACAAGATAGTAACTACTTATAAAAAAAGCTGTGTCACCACAGCTTTTTTTATACCAATTTCAAAAAAAATCATTTAAATAGTCATTATTTCTGCTTCTTTTTTCTCTTGCACTTTTTCTAATAGGGCAGAATATTCGTTGGTAAAATTTTGAATTTTTTCTTCTGCCGATTTTACATCGTCTTCTGATGCACCTTCTTTAAGTAGTTTGCGAAGCTCTTCATTGGTTTCTTTGCGAATGTTTCTAATACGTACTTTGCCAACCTCTGCCTCTGCCCTTACTTGCTTTACCAGTCCTTTTCTACGTTCTTCCGTCATCGGCGGAATGCTGATTCGTATGGTATCGCCGTCGTTCTGTGGGTTAAAACCCAAATTTGCATCCCTGATTGTTTTCTCTATAATACCAATAATTTTCTTTTCAAATGGTTTAATAGCAAGCGTTCTGGCATCGGGTGTGGTGATAGAGGAAGCATTTTCAATAGGTGTCATCACCCCATAATATTCTATGCTTAGCCCTTGTAGCATTGCAGGGCTGGCTTTGCCTGCACGCACTTTTTGAAACTCAACTTCAGTTTGCTTTACCGCCTTCAGCATTGATTCTTTGGCGTCGTCTAAATATAATTGTATTTCTTCCATGGTTTTAATTTGAATTATAATGTCACTAATGTTCCTACTTCTACTCCTTTTACCAAGTCTAGCAAATTGCCCTTTTTATTCATATCAAATACAATAATGGGCAATCCATTTTCCTCGCAAAGGGTAAAGGCAGTCATATCCATGATGTTTAATTTTTTCTCGTACACATCTTTAAATGAAATGTTGGTGTACTTGGTTGCTGTGCTGTCTTTCTCTGGGTCGGCAGTGTATATACCATCTACACGCGTACCTTTGAGCACAGCCTCGGCCTCTATTTCAATAGCACGTAGCGATGCAGCGGTATCAGTTGTAAAATATGGGTTACCAGTTCCTGCACCAAAAATTACAATTCTACCTTTTTCCAAATGACGAATTGCCCTACGTTTAATGTATGGTTCGCACACTTGTTCAATATTTATTCCTGATAATAGTCGGGTATAAAGCCCTACACTTTCTAGCGCACTCTGCAAAGCCATACCGTTTATAACAGTTGCAAGCATACCCATATAGTCGCCTTGCACACGGTCTATACCCGTAGCTGCAGCCTCTACACCTCGGTAAATATTGCCACCACCTATCACAATGGCCAACTCTACACCATGCTCTACCACAGATTTTATTTCATGCGAATATTGCATCAATACTTCGGTGTCTATGCCGTAGTTTTTTTTACCCATTAAGGCCTCGCCACTTAGTTTTAGCAATATTCTTTTATACTTCATTTTTAGTTGTTTTAATTTAAAAAGTTGTTCTTTAATGACTTTATGAGAAAAGGAAAAATATAGATTTCTACCAAAAGCCAATATTCAAATCTGACAAAGATATGTATTGTATTACAAAATAGAAAAGCTTACAAACAATACTACATACATTTTATCTACATTTTTACCTGCCATTAGCACCTATATTCTGCCATCGTCGAGTAATGCCAGCAAATACTGACCGTACCCACTTTTAAGAAGCGGTGCTGCTAATTTACGTAGTTGCTCTTCATTGATAAATTTCATTCTATAAGCAACCTCTTCTATGCAACCTATCTTCAACCCTTGTCTTTCCTCAATGGTTTGTACAAATGTACCGGCCTGCATCAATGAATTGAATGTACCAGTATCAAGCCAGGCAGTACCACGGTTCAGGATACCTACTTTTAATTTGCCCAATTCTAAATATTTTTTATTTATATCAGTAATCTCATATTCGCCGCGAGGGCTAGGAGCAAGCTCTTTGGCAATTTTCACTACATCGTTGTCATAAAAATAAATACCAGGAACTGCATAGTTCGACTTTGGTTTATCGGGTTTTTCTTCAATAGAAATTACCTTATTGTCTTTGTCAAATTCTACCACTCCATAACGCTCTGGGTCGCTTACATAATAGGCAAATACCACCCCACCTTCTGGGTTGTTGTTGCTGTAAAACAAATTGGCTAAACCAGAACCATAAAAAATATTATCGCCCAAAATTAAGGCTACTTTGTCGTTGCCAATAAATTCCTCACCTATTACAAACGCCTGTGCAAGTCCATTTGGCAGAGGCTGCTCGGCATAAGTAAACTCACAACCCAAGTTTTTACCATCGCCCAATAATTTTTTGAAATGAGGCAAATCGTGTGGCGTAGATATAATCAATATTTCCCGAATACCTGCCAACATCAACGCCGATAGTGGGTAGTAAATCATGGGCTTGTCGTACACAGGCATCAACTGCTTGCTCACTGCCAATGTAAGTGGGTGCAACCTAGTACCAGAGCCACCTGCAAGAATAATTCCTTTCATAATTTTTTATATTAATAGGATTCAATATATAAATTCACCTTTAGGGTTGATAAAGAATAAAATTTTCTAAAAGAAAGGTCATATTGCCTATATCTTTTTTTAATAAACTACCTTATTGACAACTGTTCAAAGCTGCCTATAAATCGTCATCTCACCTTCGGGCAAAGATATACCATTGCTATTATGTATCAAAATGGTAATATAAAATCTAGATGGATGATTTAACTTGGCGATTCTGTTAGTTGGCTAGCTAGTGGTTCCTCAAAAAGCCAGTTTTAATTTTTAGGTCATATCATATAAATAAAAACCAAAATCAGTACTGCTTGGGCAAGATGATTTTATACCTTGGAAGAGAGGGGTGTGGTTATGAGGATATTTTCTATCAAACTCTTAAAAAAATCATCAAAACATAACATTGGCGTAAAATTGAATTGATGGTCTAGTAATACCTTTGTGTTTACAAAATTTTAAAATCTTATAATAGGGATTGAGTAGGGTGCACACAACCAATAATTTATGAAAAAGCAAAAAAGGAATGGCATAAAGTTCAATACCAGTTTGTTTTGGTCGCTCGTTATTTTTACCACATTGAGTATTGTCATTGCTGGAGTTAGCATTTATTTTTTCAATAAAATGGATGCTATCTATAAAATTAATATTGCTATAAATAACGTTTACAAGCAATACACTAAGGCTACACGGCAGGAAGGTGCATTTTTCAATAAAGAAGTATTCGACGGTAAGTTTCATAAAACAGGAAAAAGTGAGTCTTTATTAAAATTTAAGATTAAAGTAGCTACCATTAGAGACACTATTAAATCTTTAAAAAGGAATATCGCATTTAAGGAATTTGGTATTGCTAGTGAAATAAATATGGTGGAAGAAGAAATGTTACGCTACCAATCTTTGTTTGAAGCATCTGTTGCCAAAACCATAGAAAAGGGCTATAAAGACTATGGACTGGAAGGAAAGATGCGAACATTTGTACATGAGCTAGAAAAGAAGTCTGATAAAATAGGAGTGGCCAAGGTGCTGATGCTGCGTCGTCACGAGAAAGATTATTTGCTTCGCAACGAACCCGCTTATATAGAAAAACTAACAGTCACGCTAGATGAAATAAAGTCTGATATTTTGAAAAATACAGCCTTGAGTGTAGTGGAAAAAGATACATTGATAGTACTGCTGTATAATTATTTTCAATCGTTCAATGCCTTAGTGCAGGTGGGTAAAGAGATAGGTCAGCGTGATGAAAAAGGGTTGAATGAAATGCTTACTGTGAGTAAAGCTGGTATAGAAAAACACTTAGAATTGCTGCAAGACAAGTCGGTAGAGAAAGAGAATACCTTGATCAAGGGTTTGCAAAAAACCTATATGGTAGTGGCTTTAAATCTATTGGCTGTGAGTGCACTCTTGATTTATTTGTTTGTGAAATACAGTAGAAATGTGGCTGAGGAGGTTTCTAAAAAAGCGACTGAGACCACACTCAATGTAGCACATGCAGATTTCAAACAAGCGTAGTAAGAATTGTTTTAGTGGGGAGAAATACGGCCGAGCTATATAAAATGGCTATAGCTTATAATGGTCAATAACAGCCCTTACATTGCCATATTTTTGTAATAGATTTTCTGCTTCGGAATATTCTATGTTCAATTCTTCTACAATCATTTTTACTCCACGATCGACCAGCTTAAGGTTACTCAGCTGCATATCTACCATTTTATTTCCTTTCACACGCCCTAGTTGAATCATGACCGAGGTAGATAGCATGTTCAATATCAATTTCTGTGCTGTACCAGCTTTCATGCGGGTACTGCCTGTTACAAATTCTGGACCTACGACCACCTCTACTGGTAATTTAGCCACTTCAGCCACCGCAGAACTTGGGTTGCACACAATGCAGCCAGTGAGAATGTTGTTGTCATTGCATAGCTGCAAGCCGCCTATTACGTAGGGTGTGCGGCCCGATGCTGCAATGCCTACCACAACATCTTTGTCAGAGATGTGATATTCATTCAAATCTTTCCATGCTTGTTGTTCGTCGTCTTCGGCAAATTCTACTGCTTTTCTTATGGCTTCGTCGCCACCTGCTATAATACCTACTACTAATCCATGAGGTACGCCAAAGGTTGGTGGGCATTCTGATGCATCGACTATGCCCAATCGACCACTAGTGCCTGCTCCTATGTAAAAAAGCCTGCCTCCGTTTTTCATCTTTTCGACGATTGCGGCGGCAAGCTTTTCTATTTGCGGTATGGCTAAGGCTACAGCATTTGGTACACTTTTATCTTCATCGTTGATGTGTTGAAGCAATGCTGTTAATGACATTTGCTCCAAATGTTGGTATTTCGATGAAGACTCTGTTACACTCATGCTATCATTTTCTGAAAATGGTAATCGGTCAATGCCTCTAAAGGATTGCTGATAATATTGCCAATTTTAGCACCTTTACTAGCGGCCACTTCATGTAAAATAGGGGCTAGGCGAGCAGCTATAGAACCAATAAAATTGATGGGCAATTTTTGATAACCATCGTACTTGCAAATACAATTTTCAAACAAAAGATTAAAGCTTTCAAATGCCAAGTCGTGGCAATATTTTTCGTCTTGGTTTAACACTACAAAGGGTGCTAGCGAGGCAAGGTATCTGTTTGGGAATGGTTTGGTGTAAACTTTGTCTAAAATGTCTGCCATACGGTCTGGGGTGAAGGCCTCAAATTTAGTATTTACCGCCTCTGGAAGTGCTTTGCGAATATAATCACGAGCGAGCAACTTGCCTAAAAAACCACCGCTGCCTTCGTCGCCTAAGAACAAACCTAGCGAATGTACATTTTTTACTATATCTTTTCCATCGTAGTGGCAGGTATTAGAGCCAGTGCCAGCTATGCAAGCAATGCCTTCACTATCGCCACACACTGCACGAGCAGCAGCAAGCAAATCGTGATCTACTTCTAGCACTGCACCAGGGAAACTAATTTTCAAAGCTGCGGCTACTTCATCTTTTTGCTTCTGCAATTCTAAGCCTGCACCGTAAAAAAATATTTTTTCTACTTTTTCTGTAAATTCCAAATCGGGCAGCAACTCAGTGTTGATACTGTTGCTAATGTCTTGTATAGACTGGTAGTAGGGGTTTATGCCTATCGTTTTGTAGTTGTATTTCTTGTTGTTTTTGTCAATAAATACCCAACTGGTTTTTGTAGACCCACTGTCTGTAATTGCTATCATAATTTATTTTTAAGTATGTGTGTTTAGTCTGAGCTAATGAAAACAATTTACAAGTTTACAAAAACTTTTGATGGTAAAATAGAGGCTGACTTTTTAATATGGCTGTATGTCTTCTCGGCTGAATCAATAAACACTTTTGGCAACTAATCCTTTTTCTTTTTGGTGCTGTCTAATTTCTTTTGTACTGTTTTGATGTTATCGGCGACAGGCAATTTTTCGGGCATTGTACCCCCTATTTCCTTTATGGTTTGGCGTACTTTGGTACCTACTTCGTAATGCGTTTGGTTGGCTTTTTGTTTGCCTTGAATTTTATCGTTGCGTAATTTTTCCTCCGTTTGTGTGGCTCTAAAAAGGTTAGCAGCTAGTTCTGTGCTGCCCATGTGGTCAAGAATGTGTTCGCTTTTTTTAAGTTTTTTATTTTTATGAATCCCTTTAGCATCTAAGCCTCCATATAGACCCGCATAGCCGTGATTTTGAAATATGGCATAATCCATCCCATTCTGTACACCAGCATTTTTTGCTGCTGCAGCCAAGTAGGTGTTGTGTTTGCTCATCTCGGTTCTTAGAAACAAACGCTTTTCCTCTTCATTGGTCAACCGGTTGTAATCCTCCATTTGCTGTATTTCTTGCAAACGGGTTTGCACCGCAAAATAAGTTTGCCCTAGTGCCACCACTTCTTTACTAGGGTCTGCATTCTGCACAATAAGGTAACAGGCGTATCGACTAAGCTTCACGCTTTCCACTTTTCTTTTTGCGGTTTTCCCTATTTCTATCATTTCGAGGATATCCTCGAAATGATGCTGGATTTCTTGATTGCTGTTTACACAAGCTTCTTTTGCTCTTTCCAATACAGGAATGAAATGCCTATACTCAGAATATTCAAGAACTTTGGATAAATCCCTGGCACTCCAGTATTCATTAACATTTTCATCCTGCTTTTTTATACGTTCAAAAAGCGACTGATTATCTTTAAAAATTTCTTCTGCGATTTTCATGTGGTTTTATATTCTTTTATATTCTTTTATAAATAGTTACATCAACCCAGCTTACCTACCACTTCAAATTTTTCAAAAACGTGCTGCGTATGTGGGGCGTCTTTCATCTCGCCGGTAAGGTCTTGCCCAGCCCAGTGTTCGTAGTGTTTGCCGTTTCGCCATAGTTTGCTTTGGCTTACGTCGTAAATCAAGCCATTAAATGCACACCAAATCTCTGGCTTGTCGCTACCATTGCGAAGAGCCAACTGACTAATGGTATATGTTTTCAGATTTTCCAAAATGAATTATCGTACAGCAATACAAGATATTTCTACATTTACATCTTTGGGCAGGCGGCTTACCTCTACTGTTTCACGAGCTGGAGCATGACTGGTGAAATAAGTGCCATAGACTTCATTTATTGTAGCAAAATTATTGAGGTCTTTCACAAAAATACTGGTCTTTACTACTTGCGACCATTCAAAACCTGCTTCGGTTAGTATTGCCTTCAGATTGCTCATCACTTGGTGGGTTTCGCTCACAATATCTATTAATACTAAATCGCTAGTAGCTGGATTGATGGCTATTTGCCCAGATACAAACAAGGTGTTATTCATAAGTACTGCTTGGCTGTATGGGCCAATAGGAGCAGGGGCTTGAGGGGTGTAAATAATTTTTTTCATAAGTTTTTATGCTAAAATGTTTAGGTAATAATTTGCGTTATGGTTTTTCAAAAATCCAGCTAACATTGCCTTCGTTGATGTTGTTGGAAACGGTAAGTTGCGTGCCGTTGTAATCGAAATAATAGGAAGGGCTAAAGCGACTCTCTTCCTCCACTTTCTCTTTTTCAAATGCTCCCATTTTTTTGCTGTAAAAATTTCGCACGCCTTTGAAATAGTAGTCGGCTTGCTTGCTGTCTCTGATTTGGATTACATAATTGATGCTCTGCAAGGTGTCTTTGGCAAACTGCAATTGCATCAATACTTTTTCTTGGTCTAGTAAAATATTGGAAACGGCAATGCCATCTACTTTATTGGGTTTGGGTAGTGTTGGTATTTTAAATTTAACTTGTTTGTAAGTGCTGCCCAGTGGAATACTGTCTATCCAAAAAAGCGTTTTCCCATCTTGCTCATTAAAATTAAGTTTGATGGTGAGGTCTGGATCATTGATAATTTTGACAGTTTTTTTCTCCTTTTTTACACTGTCTATTTTAACACTTTTTTCTACAGAAGCTGGAGTTTTCTTTTCTTGTGGGGCATCACTATCGCAAGCACCCAATAGAGCTGTAAGGGATACAGCTAATATTATTTTTGATATATAATGGAACATATATTCCTAATTTTACACTGTGAAATTTTATAAATATTGTAGCTGAAATAGAGATGTAAAATTAACAAAATAGCTGGGTAAATTTTATATAGGGTCTACATCGGCTATTACTATGCAAGATTGGTGCTTTTTGTTGAGCAATAGCTGCTGTATTTGCTGGGCTACAAATGTTTTTACCTTGACTAGGTCTAGTTTTTGCCGTTCTATTTTTAGGTAAATATCAAATAAAAAGTAATTTCGAACTCGATTGATGGCAGGTGCTTCTGGACCTAATACCCTAGTCGTACCTAGCGAAGTAGCTAAGTTTTCACAAAGTTCTTTTGCGGCATTTTCGGCTCGGGTTGCTTGGGTATTTTTAATGGTAATTTTTATGATGCGAGAAAAGGGCGGGTAATTGAACTTTTCTCTTTCGGCAATTTCAATATTATAAAATCCTATATAATCATGGTTGATGATTTTGTCTAATACCCAGTGATCAGGTTTGTTTGTTTGCACCAATACCTGTCCTTGCTGTGCCCTACGCCCAGCCCTGCCAGCCACCTGCGATACCATCTGAAAGGTGCGTTCTGCTGAGCGAAAGTCTGGAAAATGAAGCATTCTGTCTAGGTCTATAACCCCTACCAAACTTACATTTTCAAAATCAAATCCTTTGCTTACCATTTGGGTGCCAACCAATATATCTACCTGCCCTGTTTCTAGTGCATCTATGATTTTTTTGAAACTGTTTTTGTTGCGTGTAGTTTCCAAATCCATCCGCTGAATGCGGGCTTCGGGTATCAGTAGTTTCAAATCGTCTTCTAGCTTTTCTGTGCCCACGCCTTGCGATTTTATTTTGGTTGAGCCGCAGGCCGGGCATTGTTTCATCACCTCTTCGGTATAGCCGCAGTAGTGGCAGGTAAGCGACTGCTTGTACATGTGGTAGGTTAGGCTCACGGCACAGTGGTCGCAATTGGGCGTGTAGCCACATTCTTCACAAATTAATAAAGGCGAATAGCCACGGCGATTTTGAAATACAATGCTTTGTTCGTGTCGCTCAACACGAGCCTTCATTCCTTCAAGTAAGGGTTTTGAGAAATCTAGTTTGAGCGATTTATTTCTTCTTTCTAGTTTCAAATCTACTGCTTCAATTTTGGGCAATACCGCACCACCAAATCGTTCATGAAGGTTTACCAAACCCCACTGTTTTTGTGTTGCCAAATAATAAGATTCTACACTAGGCGTAGCAGAGCCCAGCAATACCTTTGCATGATGAAGTCGAGCAAGCATTAACGCTGCATCTCGCCCGTGGTAGCGAGGGGCTGGCTCTGATTGTTTGTAAGAAGTTTCATGTTCCTCGTCAATGATGATTAAGCCTAAATTGTCGAAAGGTAGAAAAATGGAAGAACGCACTCCCACAATTATGGAAAGCCTTTCTTCGGCCAATCCACTCCAAACTTCCACTCTTTCATTGTCTGAAAATTTGGAATGATACACACCCAATTTTTTTCCAAAAGCCTTTTGCAGTCGATTGACCAATTGTGTGGTCAAGGCGATTTCAGGCACCATGAACAACACTTGCGACTGTCCTGCAAGTGCTTGCTGTATTAGTTCTATATAAATTTCTGTTTTGCCACTACCCGTAATACCGTGCAGCAGCACCACATCTTTGCTGGTAAAATGTTGTGAAATTTTATCCGTAGCCTCTCTTTGCAATGAACTTAATTCTTGATGGTAATCTAGGTTTTCTGGAAGTTCAAATCGTGGGGTAATGAGGGAAAACTCTTCAAAAATATTTTTCTTAATCAACGAATTTAAAGGCGAGGCAGAAGGCAAATTTTCTAATAAGATATTTTTTTCTATCCCTTTATTGTTCCTTTCAAAATCTTGTAGCAAGCTGGTGAATTGAAGGTATTTCTGAAGCACGTCTAGTTGTGCAGTATTTTTTTCTAATGATTCAAATACTGCTGATAGTGCTACACTAGATAAATAATGAGTAGTGAGTTTAATTTTTTTCACCACCTTGGGCGTGTATTTTTCACGCACTTCTTCAAACAGTAAAATCATACCTTGTGCCAGTAAAGATTTTACTGCTGCATTGATATTTTTTACGTTTACTAGCTGAGCCAATTCTTCATAAGTATGGGCAGTATTGGACTTGCAAGCATTGATAATATTGGATTCTAGCTCAGTTAATGCAATGGAAATATTTTCAAAATCAAAAACTGGATTTAGTTGAATTTTTGATTCGCTGTTTAACTTCAATCCTGCTGGTAACGCTGCATTGAGCACCTCGCCGAGGGTGCAAAGGTAATAACTGGAGATAAATTGCAACAGCTGAAATTGGTACGTATTGATAAGTGGTGTGGTGTCAAGCACATCTAAAATTGGCTTCGCCTCATAAATAGTGGGTGGCGTGCCGTGTACCTTGCTCACCACTGCTGTTAATATGCGTTTTTTGCCAAACTGCACAATTACTCTTGAGCCTCTCGCAACAAGTCCTTTCAAACTTTCGGGTATTCGGTAGGTGTACAACAACGGTACTTTTACGGGCAATATTACATCGGCAAATTGAACTAGCGAAGTTTCGGTAAATATATTGTTGCCTTCTTCCATTATTGAATTGCTGCCATAAGGTGAACTGCTTCGGCCG
>JAAFID010000044.1 GCA_013297765.1 Cytophagales bacterium
CATGTTTATAAAATTTTGTGAATATATAAATCATTGCTTTGAAAAATATCAAATAGCTTACTGATTTTTAGTTTTTTATTTGCAAAAAAATACCTCGTAGTAACCTCACCCGATTGTGCAGTAGATATAAATTTGACAATATTATCTCCGTTTGGAGCTAATTTGTTTAATCTTATCAATATTGTTTTCATAAGTATTTTATTTACGAAAGCAATTTACTAATTTTTTAAGCAAAAACTATTTTAATTAGCTTTATTTGAAAATTATTTTTGATATATTTCAATTACATACCCATCAGGATCTTTTAAAAATATTTGCCAAGCACCGTCAGGTCTTTGTTTTGGTGGGCGATAGGGGTAATTCAACTTTCTCAAATGTACTTCTGCATCTAATATGGAATCAGTTTCAAATGCTAGATGATTTCCTCTACTATTGCTATTTACTGTTGCCTCTAGTCCAGCTATAAGATGAATTTCTTGATACAAACCTATTTGAAACCAAGCTCCATCAAATCCTAAATTGGGTCTATTTATCTGTGGCAACAATAACACATTGGTGTAAAAATCAATACTCTTTGGCAAATTGCTTACTTGCACTGCCACATGATTGATTTGAAATAGCCGCATCTTTTATTGAAATAAATTAGACGACAAATACCTATCTCCACGGTCGCATATAATACACACAATTACACCTTCTTCTAATTGAGATGCCAACTGCAAAGCAGCGTACACACTGCCACCACTGCTCATGCCTGAAAATATGGCTTCTGTCTTTGCCAATTTTTTAGCCATTGTCGTAGCATCGGCTTGCGACACGTCTATGATGGCATCTACCCTATCGGGGTTAAAAATTTTGGGCAAATATTCTTTTGGCCACCTACGAATGCCAGGAATATTGGAACCATCTGTGGGCTGTACCCCTACGATTTGTATGTTTTTATTTTGTTCTTTCAAATATTTAGAAACCCCCATAATGGTACCTGTAGTACCCATAGATGATACAAAATGAGTTACTTTACCATTGGTTTGGTTCCATATTTCTGGCCCGGTAGAGTGGTAGTGTGCCATGTAGTTGTCTTCATTGGCAAACTGATTGAGCATTAAATACTTGCCAGTTTTTAATTGCTCTGCCGCATAGTCGATGGCGCCTTCCATTGATTTTGCTTGAGGGGTAAGTATTACTTTTGCACCAAAGGCTTCCATGGTTTGCACACGCTCTTTGGTAGCATTGTCGGGCATGATGATTTCTAGTTCCAAATCGTAAAGCCTTGCTATCATTGCTAGAGCTATGCCTGTATTGCCACTGGTAGCCTCTATCAGCTTCATGCCTGGTTTCAGTTCACCTCGCTCTAATGCTCCTTTAATCATACCTAAAGCTGCCCTGTCTTTGACACTTCCACCAGGATTATGACCTTCTAATTTGGCAAAAATTCTTACTTTACGGTTGGTATGTAGTTTTGTAATCTCTACTATGGGTGTATTGCCCACCAAATCTAAAATACTGTACATAAATGATTATGATTGATTAACTAGGTATATCTGACCGCTGATCGGCTTGCCTTACTTCTATTTGTGGTTTGTGGTAAACTACCGAATAGGCAGCCACACCACGGGTTAGCCACACGTTACCCCCTATCACACTGTGGTTGCCAACAATGGTTTCGCCGCCAAGTATGGTAGCACCTGCATATATAACCACATGGTCTTGTATGGTAGGGTGTCTTTTTTGGCTGGCCATGCTTTTATCTACACTCAATGCACCAAGCGTAACACCTTGATATAGTTTTACATGATTGCCTATATGGGTCGTTTCCCCAATCACTACCCCTGTGCCGTGGTCTATGCAGAAATACTGACCTATGGTAGCCCCAGGGTGAATGTCTATGCCTGTATGGTTGTGTGCAAACGATGTAATAATACGTGGCACAACAGGAACTTGCAATAAATATAAACGATGTGCCAACCTGTAAAATGCAATGGCATAAAATCCTGGATAGGCACGTATAATTTCCGATTCGTTTTGTGCTGCAGGGTCGCCTCCTAAAATAGCTTGCAAATCTGTTTTTAAATCGGCATAAATATCGGGCAATTGTACAAAAAAAGCATTGGTTGCTTCTATGGGATTTAATTCATAATTCAAGGAATACAACGCACTCAAAATTTCAAATAAAGATTTTTTCTCTGTTTCTATTTGCGAAGCTATAGCTGATTGGTTCAAGTATTTTTCTTTGGCAAATTCAGGAAACAATATGCCTAAAATAGTATGCGCAAAAGCACATACCGCCGATGAAGGCGGCAATTCGGGGGCGGTAGCGTGTGCTTTTGCTAGGCTTTCTATAAAATTATCATGGGATATCATATTCAAAAATAATATTAAAAACTGGGCTTAAACAATGTAATTATGAAAATTATAATCAAATTTGTTTAACAGATTTAATTATTTGGTAAACATTTTACCACAAATTGTGTTTAATAGTAAAACTATTCCCATGCAGGTAAAATATAGCATTAATGATTTGTCTCGACTTACGGGAATAAAGGCTCATACCATACGTATTTGGGAGCAAAGATTTAATTTGCTAACACCTGAAAGAGGAGGCAGAAATATTAGATTTTACTCTAATGAAGAGTTAAAAAAATTATTAAATGTAAATTCATTATATAATGGTGGGCATAAAATTTCGGAAATAGCCCAATTGACTGAAGAAGAAGTTAAATCAAAATTAACCAAAATCACGGATTCCAGTGCCAATAAATCATCGGACTACATCAATATGTTGATTTTGGCGATGATTGACATTAATGAAGAAAAATTTGATAAAGCTGTAAATGAAGCTGTGTTGCATTCCAATTTTGAAACGTGTGTGGAAGAGGTGATTTTCCCATTTTTAAGAAAAATAGGTATTATGTGGCAAGCTGGCGATGTAAACCCTGCACAAGAGCATTTTATAGCTAACCTGATTCGCCAAAAATTTATTTTACACACAGCACTTTTACCTGCTATAGACAATACTCAACCCATCAAATATTTATTGTATTTGCCCGAGGGCGAGTGGCATGAACTAAGTTTGCTTTACTATACTTATTTGGTAAAAAAAATGGGTGCTAAATATTTGTATTTAGGGCAATCTGTTCCTTTTGACGATTTGGCGATTATAGCTGAGCAAATAAAACCACAATTCATCATTACTATCCTTACCTCGCCCATAGCTGATATTAGTACAGAGCAATATTTAAATAAAATAGCCAGTACATTTGCTCATACCAACTTTTTAATTTCTGGATTTCAAGTAATGAAAGATAAAATAACTGTACCCAAAAGCATCAAATTGTTTAAAGATTCTAAAGAGTTTTACGATTTGCTGTAAAAACCAGTACTAATTCAAGCAAAATAAAAAGGCACGAAGTGATTCGTGCCTTTTTATTGTTTGAAGAATATAGAGATATTTATTCTTTGGTTACTTTCAAGTTTTTATATCTACCATCGGGCAGTATTGCTTTGATAAAATACAATCCATTTTGAGAAGGCAATGTAATAGTACCAGAATATTTTTGTCTTTCTACAAATACTCCTTTAGCATCAGTGATTTCTACAAACTCAATTGCATTGGAATTTAAGCTCACGACTCCAGTAGAAGGTACTGGATAGGCTGTCAATATATTAAGGGTTTCTTGTTGTTCGTCGATTCCTGTGGCAAGTGTTTTCAATTCTCTTAAAGATATTTTTCTATCGTAACTTACACTTGTATCATATGTAATTTCAGTGGTAATTCGTGGCTCATCACCAGTTAGTTGAATAAAATTAGTGGTAGTTATTTTACTATAATCGATGCTAACTGATTCACCTCCAATTTCGTCCAATATTGTATAAGACAAATTATTAGTTTTAACATAAGTTTTATAAGTATATTCTTCTGTTACACTTACTAGTGTATCAAAAACATCTTCTGTAGTTTTAAACCTAGCAGCATTAACAGCAACAGATTTATTTGGAAAAATAATTTTACCTACCGCATCATATTTAGTTTTTCCGTTCCCTTTTTGCATAAATGTTGGTGGAGCTGATTCGCCAAAATTCTCAATTTTGGCATTTATTTTATAACTAAATTCATCGTTATAATTAAATGGTGAAACAGATATTCTTTGAGGTGGAATATGTGTATGTATAGTTTGCACTTGTCCATTTTCTAAAGAATAAAATCCCAACCAGTCGGCATAAGTATCTTTTTCATGTATAAATCCAACACTATTGCTAGATTCCAAGCCACCATTTGCTGAAATTATGATCACAGTACTGGCTAAGTTAGCTGTGGGAAATAAAGAAAATCCTGGAGTAGAGCTATTGGGTATAAATGTTCTCGCAAAAGCGGTATCTACAAATGTAACTTTTGAGAAATCCCAATTTTGATTTTGACCCGCATTGCCAACATTCACTTTGGTTTGTGCTATAGAAAAACTTACTGTAGTATCTGGCGACAATACCCCTCCTGGTCTTATCTGTGCTTGAGCAGCAAAACAAAAAGGTAGGAAACATAATGTGTACAATTTTTTCATGTTGATTTTGATTTAGTGTATTTGTAAAAATAATTCATTTTAGCTGTTATTGTAAGTCCAAAAATGGAATTTTATGTCATCGAATCGTGTAATAAATCATTTTTAAACCAAAAGAAGTTTATTATTCATCAAGTAATCCCAAATGGCTATTTACAGCGATTATTTTCCAGTATTGGTATAGTTTTAATTTTTGTTTGGGGTATTTTTAATACTTTTAATTTTAAGTGTTATTTCAAATTAGATGCCCATGCCTTCATTGATGTTACGTGTAGCTATTGCCTATTTTTTAGTACTTTTTTCAATTTCCAACACTATTGCCCAAGCCCCAAAGAAATATACTTCTGGCGAAATTTTATTAGCCATTAAAAAACTAAATGTATGTGGTTCGGTACTCTATTTGGCCGCTCACCCAGACGATGAAAACACCAATTTGATTACCGTATTGGCCAATGAAAAAATGCTCAACACCGCCTATCTGTCACTTACCAGAGGCGATGGCGGGCAAAATTTGATAGGCACCGAGCAAGGCGATTTACTTGGCATCATTCGCACACAAGAACTGTTGCAAGCCCGTAAAATAGATGGAGGCAAGCAACTATTTACCAGAGCCAGAGATTTTGGTTTTTCCAAACTACCCGATGAAACTTTTTCTATTTGGGAAAAAGACAAAGTACTTGCAGATGTGGTATGGGCTGTGCGTAGCCTACAGCCGGATATCATTATCACCCGATTTTCTTTAGAGCCTGGAAAAACTCACGGCCACCATACCGCCTCTGCTATGCTAGGCGTAGAGGCATTTGACATTGCTGGCGATACTACAAAATATCCTGAACAATTGACTAATACAACGCCATGGCAACCAAAGCGAGTGGTATGGAATTCTTCCAAATGGTTTTACAACGACGATGCCAAACTAATGGCCCGCAACCCCATACTGATGGATTGTGGCCATTACAATGCCGTGCTAGGCAAATCGTACAACGAAATATCGGCCGAGAGCCGTAGCATGCACAAAAGCCAAGGCTTTGGCTCTATGGGTGGGCGTGGCTCGAACACCGAATATTTTGAACACTTAAAGGGGATAAAAGCCGAAAAAGATATTTTTGAAGGAATAGACCTTACATGGAATAGGGTTCCAGGAGGTGCAGTGATAGTGCCATTAATAGCCAAAATTATTGCCAAATATCAAATCGAAAAACCTAGTGCATCGGTAGTAGAGTTATTGCAGTTGAAGTCAGCGATAACGCAATTGCACAATTCGTATTGGAAAAAAATAAAATTAGAAGAACTGAATAGCATCATTAAAAATTGTCTTGGGCTATACCTCGAGGTCGCTTCTGCCGAGCCGTTTATAGCTAATGGCGAAAAGCTAAAATTAAACATCGAAGCCATAAACAGGTCGGATGTGAAAGTGGTTTTGGAATCGGTACAAATCAATGATTGGGCAAAAGACACTTTAGTGAACAAAACCCTTGAAAGTAATAAAGGCTTTACTTTTGCGACCATTTGCACCATTCCTATTGCTTTGGCCAATTCGCAACCCTATTGGTTACAAAATACAGGTACAAAAGGAATGTTTGAGTATGCACCCACTCTCAACGCTTCACCAGAAAATTTGCCATTTAAGGCATTGCTTCAATGCAGCATCGATGGTCAGCATTTTATTTTTGAAACACCTATAGTGTACAAAAAAAGCGACCCAGTAGATGGCGAGGTGTACAAACCCTTGGAAATAGGTAACCCCATATTTGTAAATGTTGCCGACGATTTGATGCTTTTTACCAACGAGCAACCTAAGAATCTAAAAGTAACATTGAGGGCTGGCAAGGCCAATGCCGCTGGGGAGGTAACTATACAAGCACCTAAAGGATGGCGTACCGAACCCAACAGTATTGCTTACAAAATAGCGTTGAAAAATGAAGAGCAGGTAATTTATTTCAATATATTTCCTTCGGCCAATAATGGTCAAGAAACCCTTACTGTTACTGCCCAGCAAGATGGCAAGGTGTATCAACAAGGATATTTGCCTATCTTACACAAGCATATTTCTGCTCAAGTGCTGTTTCCACCTTCGGTGGTAAAAGTGGTAAAATTTGACCTACAAAAGAAAAATCTAACCCTTGGCTATATTATGGGTGCAGGCGACGAGGTGCCACAATGCCTAGAGCAGGTAGGCTATAAAGTAACCTTGCTGAATACTGCCGAAATATCATTGCAGCAACTTAAAAAATTCGATGCTCTACTAGTAGGTGTTCGGGCATTCAATACCCTAGATAGAATGAAATTTCACTTATCAAAAATATTTCAATATGTAGCCGAAGGGGGCAACGTAATAGTGCAATACAATACCTCTGGCAAGTTGCTGGCCGATTCGGTAGCACCCTATTTATTGAAATTGTCAAACGATAGGGTAACTGTGGAAAATGCACCCATTACATTTTTAAAACCCACACACCCTGTATTGAACCAGCCCAACAAGATAACCGATGTCGATTTCCAAAATTGGGTACAAGAGCGAGGGCTTTATTTCCCCAACCAATGGGGCAAAGAATTTGAAGCCATACTTTCTTGCAACGACCCTGCCGAACCACCTCGAGATGGCGGACTGCTTATTGCCAAATATGGCAAAGGAAACTATATCTATACCGGACTTTCTTTCTTCAGAGAGCTACCTGCAGGTGTACCTGGTGCGTACCGCTTGCTAGCCAACATGATTGCACTTGGTAAAAAATAAAGGGTATAAAAGTTTTTATTGACCTAATTCAAGTTAAATCAATCCTCAATTATGGAACTAACATTAAGTACACCTGCCATACTGTTTCCTACTATTTCGTTGCTATTGCTTGCCTATACCAATCGTTTTATATCTATAGGTAACAGGCTACGCACATTGCACGATAGGTACACCTCTAATCAAACAAAAGGATTGCTGAAACAAATTTCTATTTTCAAAAGGAGAATCAAAATGATAAGAGATTTGCAATTGGTAGGAATAGGATCGCTATTTCTTTGCGTACTTACTATGTTGCTTATATTTGAAAATTACATGGTCGCAGCAAAGTCAGTTTTTACGGCCAGCTTGGTTATGTTGCTAGCTTCATTTACCATTGCAGCATATGAAATTATTATCTCTACCCATGCCATGAACATTCAGCTTCAAGACATAGAGCAGGAATTGGATGAGGAGGATTAGGCAAAAGTGCTCGTTATTATTAAGTTAAATTAGAACTCAATTGTGCATCAATTCCAAACTTTTTTAACGTAACATAGTGTGATTTTAATGCACCCAAAAAAGTATCATTTTCAATATAGGGTACATTAAATTCTAGTGCTGTTTGCTTTACTATTTCAGAAATATAAGGGTAGTGAATGTGGCATATTTTAGGAAACAAATGGTGCTCTACTTGCATGTTTAACCCACCACAAAGCCAAGTAGCCCAAAAACTTTTTCTACAAAAATTAGCAGTTGTCTGCATTTGGTGCACTGCCCAAGCCTCTTCTATATTACCATCCTCATCCGATATAGGAAAATCTGTACCTTCTACTACGTGTGCTAGCTGAAACACTAACCCCAGTACCAAACCCTCTGCCATGTGCATTACTACAAAACCAATAATAAACTGCCACCAAGTAATTTGTAAAAAAAACAATGGAATAACGATAAACAAAACATAGTAAACTGCTTTGAAAAATATCAATCGAAACAGTTCAAACTGTGGATGTTTAGTATTGTCGTAATTACCTATTCTTTTCTGAAAAAACTTTTTATAATCTTTTCTAAATACCCAAGATATACTTGCAAATGAATACAATAAAAAAGCATAGAAATGCTGATAACGTTGAATCTTTTTTATCTCGTCGGTAGGCGACATACGCAGCAAACCTGGAGCTACTTCTATATCTTCATCATGCCCAGGAATATTGGTAAAGGTGTGGTGTACCACATTGTGTGTAATGCTCCATACGTATGCATTGGCACCAATTATATTAAACAAATAACTAAATATTTTATTTATAGTATTGTTGCTAGAGTATGCACCATGTATAGCGTCGTGGCAAACATTAAAACCAATAAAAGCAGCACACATGCCATGTAAAATACAAAGCCCTAACATAGCAGAAGTTGAAAAATTGCCCAACATTATCAGCAAATAGCTACCTATAAATATAGATATGTAAAAAAAAGACTTAAAATACATCAACCCATTGGCATGCTTAGAAAGATTGTTGTCTACAAAATACTGATCTACCTTTCTTTTTACCGTTTGGTAAAACTGAGATTTTGTTTTATCGATAAATTTTATTTTAACAGTAGACATACAAGATTATATTTAATGAGAATTATTTTTTCTTTTCCCAAATACTTTGTTCTATGAGAATGCTTGAAACAAGTTATTTATAACCAAATTAATAAATGAAATTTACACGGTATCCATAAAACTTTTTTCGACTTTATTAAACATCATAATACCTAGCAAAAGCGATACAAACATAAAAATGGTAGGGTAAACAAGGTCGTACAAACTAATATTGCCACCTAGCATTGCGTTTCTAAAACCATCTACTAGCGACGCCAAAGGATTCCATTTTAATATGGCATACAATGCTGGTTTCTTCTGGGCAATAATGCTCATAGGGTAGTTCACAGCACTTGCATACATCAATAATTGCACGCCAAAGGTAAGCAATACACTCATATCTCTATATTTTGTAGTTACAGACGATATGATAATACCCGTACCCAAACCTATACCAGCCATCAATACTACATAAATAGGAATCATAAGCCAAGTAATGCCAAAATACTGCGGCTCTCCTTTGATAAGGAAATAAACAATGGTACTTAATAACAATAAAAACTGAATGCCAAACTGAACAATGTTAGACATCACTATAGAAAGCGGCATCACCAAACGTGGGAAATATACCTTACCAAATATGCTGGCGTTAGCCACAAAAACTGTAGAACAACTAGTGATACAAGAAGAAAAATAGCTCCAAATCACAATGCCCGACATTTGAAACAAAATAGGATTGATACCATTAGTAGAGATATTGGCAACCATATTGAAAAGAAGAAAAGAAACCAGCGTAGTAAGCAAAGGTTGTATAAAATGCCAAACAGGCCCTAACACCGTTTGTTTATATTTGGCCACAAAATCTCTACGAACAAATAGGAAAAGTAAATCTCTATAATTCCAAACTTCTTTAAGGTTAAAATCAAACATGCCTACTTCAGAAGTGATAACTTGTGTCCATTGTTCTTGTTCTTTATTATCGGGTTTTATAGTAGATGACTGCATTTGAAAAAAATATTTCTTGATTATTGTAATTAATATGGTGGCAAAGTTAGCAATAAATGTGTGATATGAGCGTGTATTTTAATCATAGATGATACATTGCAAAAAAAGCAAAATAATTTTAATCCTATTAAATTTTTATAAACCTTAATCATTCAACATTTATTTTCTGTTATTTTGCACAAACAGCATTTACAATGAAAAGAATTCTTACAGGAATACAAAGCAGTGGCAAGCCTCATTTGGGCAATTTATTGGGAGCAATTTTTCCTGCTATAGAACTCTCCAAACAACCCAATACTGAATCGTTATTCTTTATTGCCGATATGCACTCGCTTACAACAGTAAAAGATGCAGCCTTGCTACGTGCCAATACCTATGCTGTTGCCGCCGCTTGGTTGGCCTGTGGTCTAAATACTGACAAATGTATTTTTTACCGCCAGTCAGATGTGCCAATGGTCTGCGAACTAGCTTGGGTATTGAATTGCCTTACGCCTTTCCCTATGCTGGCCAATGCCCATTCGTTCAAAGACAAATCTAGCCGCCTGGCCGATGTAAATGCTGGGCTATTTACCTACCCCGTATTGATGGCAGCAGACATATTGCTCTATAATGCTGAACTGGTACCCGTAGGAAAAGATCAAGTACAACATTTGGAAATGGCAAGAGATATTGCCACCGCTTTTAATGCCCACTATGGTGAAACATTAATACTTCCCAAAGCCCGTATCGACGAGCAATTGATGGTAATTCCAGGCATTGATGGACAAAAAATGAGCAAATCTTACCACAACTATATAGACATATTTTTGCCTGAAAAAGAATTGAAAAAAGTAGTAATGTCTATCGTAACCGACAGCACACCGCTAGAAGAACCTAAAAATGCCGATACCTGCAATGTATTCAAACTTTATAGTTTGCTAAGTACACAAGCACAAGTACAAGAATTAAGAATAAAATATGAAGGTGGTAATTTTGGGTACGGCCATGCAAAGCAGGAATTGTTAAGCGTAATTTTAGAACGGTTTAAAGAAGAAAGAAAAACTTATACTGCTATAGGGAATGACCATAGTTATTTGGAACAAAAACTTATCGAAGGAGCTGAAAAAGCACACGCAATTGCAAGTAAAGTGATGCAAAACGTAAGAGAAAAAGTCGGTTTTAGAAAAGAGAATTAATAGCTACAACCTTAATCTAAGCAGCATACAACCCTTGCAAGCCCTCCAATCCTTTTATTTTCTGAGGTTGAGTGGCTTGGTCAATATCATGCTTTGCAGATGATTTTATAAAATGTTTCTTGACAGATTTAGAAAGCATTTCGGGGCAAAAATCTTCGTCTATAAAATTGGTTATCCCCATTATTTTCAATTTATCTATCTGCAATTCCGACAGATTATTTTTCAATACTGCCACCATTAAATTTTGACTGGAAATTATTTTTGAGTTTTTTAATTCTGATAAAAATTCAAAGCCATTCATAATAGGGGTATCAATATTGAGTATAATAAGTTGGGTTACATCTCTCAATACTTCATGTTGTTGCTGCAAATACAATAAGGCTATGCCTGCATTGACAGATACTTTCACGTGATTACTAAACCCAATCTGGGTTAATTTTTGTATTTTATGTGCGTTGCCATCCAAATCATTGTCAACAAGCACTACTTGATGTACAGTAAACATAGGTGAGTGGGTTTATTTTTTATTCCTTAACGCATAGTATTGATGTATGGTTTCGGATAATATTGTTTAAGATTAATACTATCCAAGACATAATTTGTGTATAAGTTAAATAAAAATATTTACAAATGAACCTTATAAATAAATTTACTTTTATCAAACCTTAAAAAAAAATGGTGCAAGAAAATAGCATAGTAACTATTGATTGTGGAAAACCTTAGTATAAAAGTGTGAAAAGCTCAAAAAAGATACTGGCTATATTTTTTTGATTCTGATATTGGCAAACTGCACTTTTGAACCCAAGTGGTGATTTTGTAATCCAACATACCCTTGCAACATTCTGCCTGAATTGTGGCTAATTTTATTAATTAAGACACCATTCAACATTACTGTAAGTTCAAATCCTTTGGCAGTAATTTCAAAAGAATTCCATTCACCCAATGGTCTGCTCACTCTGTTTTTCATCACTGGTGAAACATTGTAAACTGCCCCCGTTAGCTTGTCTTTGTTACGTTCGGTATTTAAGGCTGAGTCAAAACCTCGCTCATCTATCTGCACCTCCCAACCTGTATCTGCTTTGGCCTGCCAAGCAGTATCAAAAGAATCGAGATGTGGCATACGAAGGTATATCCCCGAATCGTCGGTAAGTAGATTTGCCTTCCAATCTAATCTCAATATAAAATCGCCATATTGTTCCTTCCCATACCACAATATGCCTGGTCCTCCTTCTGTTTCTAACAGATTGTCCAAAGTATTCCATTTTCCAGCACCCACCATTCTCCAATCTGAAAGTGTGCCTTCGTAAATAAGTTTAAAATCAGGTTCACATTTGAAAGGAATATTTTTGGCAATATGTAAAGCTGTTTTTCTAGCTAGTGCCAAGGAGGTAAGTGTGGGGCTGGCCGATCCCATAGTGGGAAATACAGCAGGGCCTACCACATAGGCATTGGCAATGTGATGAAATTTTGCATTCATATCGGTAACCGAAACTTTGGCATCTTTGCCCAACCATAGCGTACCACCCTCTGTATTTGGGGCTGAAAGAAAATCTCGCACTAGACTATTGTCTCTAGTACTGGGTGGTGGCGAGTCTGCATACCAAGCTTCATTTTGATAATCTTTTTTATAATAATATTGAATGTTTTCTGGGTTATTGTCAGCAATTTTTTTTACCAACTCTAGTGCTGCTACATCCATTATATCCCAAAGCGTATCGTCTTCAGCACTGGTGGCAAGGTTTATCCAAGATCGTTTCATACCGAACTCATCTACTTGGTCAGAACTCATGTTCATCCAACTGTCTTTCAAATTGATGTACTCCGCTTTTTTATTGCCTTGCATCTCTCCTACTCCTGTTACATACAATACAATCCAATCAGGATTTTCTAGACTTAAGGTATGGTCGTTGAGGGTTACATCTGGTATCATCTTATACAACACTGCGTCGCTGTTATTTTTTTCCAATGCCACTACTACTATTTGCAAATGATAGCGTGCCTGAGTGGTAGAGCCTCGTACTAGAAAGGCTGCCGTGTCTAGCTTCCATGGCAATTTTGGCAACAATGCCGAACGTTTGATGCGTACTATGGTATTGCTTCGCATTTGGGTCATCAGGTTTTTGCCCATCAGCGATGTGGGGAAAGAATCAAGTGCAAGCCTAGTATTTTCGATAGTACCTAATGCCATTACAACATTGCAAGTAGGTGCTACAGGTATTATTTTCAGTTGCCCGCAATAGCTCACCTCGATACTACTTACTATACCATTGGCGGTATTGAGCTTTAGCACATGTGCTCTAGGTACTAAGAATAGACGGCGGTGCTCGGGCAGGGCATGTGCCTCTTGCCTAAGTGCTTCAATGAGCAAACGAAGGCTGGTAAATTTTTGAAAACCGAATAGATTAGAATTACCCAATTTACCTTGTACCGCAATGGGTGCGTCTTCTACCTTGTCCATAGTAGGAACTCGATTTTTAAAAATAGCATCTAGCTTCTTCTTAAATTCTTTTTGCAATGCCGAGGTATAAAAATCGGTGGTATCGTAGGCACCTATTTCTTTCTCTATTGCTTCGTAGCCTGCTGCTATTGATTTACCACTGTCGTAAAGATAGTTTACTATTTCATCTGGCCAATTTTTTAAATCCTCGTCTGTCAATCGAGGTGCCCAGCCCGACCAAAATATAGATTTTCCACCTATATTGTACGCCTGCCCAGTAAATGCTGTTTTGCTGCGCCAAGGCATTCCCCATACATGTTCACGCAACCCTGGATCTTTGTCCATAGTAGGTACAGCAATAGGGGGAGGAATTTTTATTCCCAAATTTGGTAGATTTTGAATATGATCTGGTAGAAAAAATGGTCCAGCCTCTAGTACCAAAACTCTTGTATTGCCTCGTCTATAAATTTTTTCGGCAGTATATGCCCCTGCCATACCAGAACCAATGATGATGGCATCAAAAGCCAATCCTTTATTTTCAACAGCATCTTCCCATGTGCTACAAATAAACTGCGTAGCCATATCTGAGGAGAATGAATGAGTTTCTGGCATAATCAATAAATATGGGGCTATAAGGCTTAATTTAATTTAAAATACAAGGTACTATAAAGCAACGGGTATTTGGGTGCTTTCTATATAGCAAATTAATATTTCTTGAAATATTCCAAAAAGAAAAAACCAAGATTATAGTGCCTCGAAATTGGATGATTTTTTCAATATAGAAAATTAAAAATTGACACTTCTCGTTAATAATAGTTTTGAACATCAAGTAACGATTCTTTTGCACCATCATTTATGGCAAAAATATATGTGCATCTAGTATCATACTACAAAGAAATAACCCCCGGAATACTGCTTGCCATACGGTACACATTAATGATAGCATCGACCGATGCTACTAGTCTATTGCAAGTGAGCGACAAATATTTTCCGCCCGAAGAAGGGCGAAATTCTAATACATCATTGGTATCAAAAATTAGCTTTATATCTTCCAATTTTTCTATTGGAAAAATAAATTTGAAAAGAAATTGAGTGGGAAACATTTCAAGACTTAGCTTTTCTCTAAGCCCATCAAATATGGCATCATCGTTCATTTACAAATATAAAAATAAGGTTATCAAATTTCAGTTTTTCCAATCGTTTCATAATATTCATCTACCAGTAAATTGTTGCCGCAAGCACTTGCTACTGCTAGTTGGTCACAATATTCGTTCTCTGCATGACCTGCATGGCCTTTTATCCATTGAAATTTGACGTTGTGTTTTTTATAAATTTTAATAAATCGTTGCCACAAATCAGGATTTTTTTTGCCCGTGAAACCCTTTTTTTGCCATCCCCAAATCCATCCTTTTTCTACGGAATCTACCACATATTTAGAATCAGAATAAATCAAAACTTCTTGCCCCTCAGTTTTCAATGCTTCTAGCCCAACAATCACGGCAAGTAGTTCCATGCGATTGTTGGTTGTATATCTAAAACCTTCGCTCAGTTCCTTTCTATGATTACCAAAAGTAAGCACAGTTCCATATCCTCCTGGCCCTGGGTTGCCCCTAGACGAGCCGTCGGTGTATATTTTTACCATTTATTTAAAATATGATTTTATGAAATTAATTAATTTTTCAAAATCAGCATCGGAATGGGCTGGAAAATTGGCAATACGAAAAGTGTTTTCCGCCCATGCACCGTACCCATTGCCCAAAAGTAAACCATGATTTTTTGCCTCTAATTTTAATTGTTTTACCAATTCAATTTTTCCTTCCACCGCAATAACTGTAGGGCTAGCCAAGGAAGCTTCTGATATCAATAAATTTAATGTTGATTGAGTACGTATAAAATCTCTAAAATAAGCTGCTCTATTGCGTAACGAGGTTTCTATTTCAATAACATTTTCACTTTTCTGCATCACTTTTTCTAGCAAATATATGCCCAACATATTGGGTGTATTGTTGGTTTGGGACGCTTGCATTTTTTCATGTAGCCTTACCAAACTATTGTAGTAAATTCTACTATTGATTTCTTTGGCTCTAGCTATGGCTCTAGGCGAGCATACCATAATGCCTAAGCCTGCTGGCAAGCCAAAACATTTCTGAACAGAAGCAAACCATACATCGGCCTGAGCAAAATCTAAATTGATGCCTGCCATGCACGAAGTGGCATCTACAGCAATGATACTGTCAGCATAGGCTGCTTTTACCTTTTGAATATGTGCCGAAGCGACATAAGTTCCGTTGGATGTTTCACAATTGGTAATACAGATAAGGTCTTGCCCACTGGTAGTGGGCTGTAGCAGGTACTCATTTATATCAAATGTTAAAGCTGTAGTCTGCTTGCCCAGCAAGTGCGTAAAATCCATCCACCGCTGCCCAAATGCTCCATTGAATATATGCAGTGAACGCTCTATTACCAGCGATTGGGCTATGATTTGCCAACATTCGGTAGCTGAGTTTACAAAATAAATTTCGTACGATTCAGGAATGTTTAATTGAAATTTTAATGCAGCAATTGCAGAGGCGATAACGCTTACAAACTCTGTATTACGATGGTTGTAGGTAAGTATGTCGCTGCTGTAGGCTTGTTGCAAATACCCACCTATGCCTTCCCTTAATTTAGAAGGACCCGGGTAAAACGAAATCATAGCTTAGAATGCTTAGCCGCAAAATGAGAAAGGGCTAGGGCATAGCTCTCCATTCCAAAACCTACAATTATACCTGCACAATTTTTGCTCAAATAACTGTGGTGTCTAAAGTCTTCACGAGCATGAACATTGGAAATATGCACCTCGACTACAGGCGATTTTACTGCTGCAATAGCATCGCCAAGGGCAATAGAGGTATGCGTATAGCCACCAGCATTCAGCACTATACCATCTATTGAAAAACCTACTTCATGAATTTTATCTATCAATTCCCCTTCTTTATTGGATTGGAAATAGGTCAAGTTCAGAGCAGAAAATTTCAATTTCAGCCTTTCAAAATATTGCTCAAATGTCTCACTTCCGTAAATGGTAGGCTCTCGTTTGCCTAGCAAATTAAGGTTTGGCCCATTGATGATGATAACGTTCATCGGTATAAATTTAAGAATGGAAATACAATTTTTGAGTCTGCAATTTGTAAAATTATTAGCAAAATAAGATAAGCAAAAACAGATATAGAAAAAACATTGCAGCAGTTTAAAATATTTTTTTAAGGTTTATTTTTAATAATTTGCCAGACACTATTCCCACAACCTTATGGCTTGGCAGCAACTGATACATCAATTCAAACACCATCTATTGCTAGAGCGGTCGCTTTCAGAAAACTCTGTATCCGCCTACGAGAGCGATGTGCAGAAGCTGTATCAGTTTTTGCAATTGTCCAATCTGGATGTTTCTCCTGCTTTGGTTACCGAAGCACATATTCAATTATTTCTGCAATACATTGCCGAAATAGGCCTGCACGCACCCAGTCAAGCCCGCATTCTGTCTGGCATCAAAACTTTTTACAAATTTTTAATGGAAGAAGAATTGATTAGCCAAAGCCCAGCGATGATGGTGGAAGCACCAAAACTAAGACGAAAACTACCCGACACGCTAGATTTAGCAGATATTGACAATCTACTAGCTGCTATAGATTTATCTACTGCCGAGGGAGCAAGAAACCGTGCGATACTGGAAACGCTTTACAGTTCTGGCTTGCGTGTAAGTGAACTGGTAGATTTGAAAATATCTAACGTGTTTTTTGATTTGGGATTTTTGAAAATATTAGGAAAAGGCAACAAAGAAAGATTGGTTCCAATAGGTAAGGAAGCATTAAAATACCTTACCATTTATATCCATCAAGTGCGCTGTCACATTGCGGTAAAGCCCGAATCGGCCAATATTGTATTTCTCAATCGGAGGGGAAATCAGTTGAGTAGGGTAATGATTTTTTACATCATTAAAGATTTGGCAAAACAGATAAATCTTCCCAAAAAAGTAAGTCCGCATACCTTTCGTCACTCTTTTGCTACCCACCTGATAGAGGGCGGTGCCGATTTGAGAGCAGTGCAAGAAATGCTAGGTCATGAATCTATCACTACCACTGAAATATATACGCACTTAGATATGGATTATTTAAAATCGGTGATTCAGTTGCATCACCCAAGAAGTTAAAAAAAAAGTCCCGATGAGTATCGGGACTTTAGTAAATTATTTCATCACTTTTTTTGCCAATTCGGCACCTGCTTTAAATTTAGCTACTTTTTTAGCTTTAATTTTGATAGGTTTACCAGTCTGTGGGTTTCTACCTGTTCTAGCAGCTCTCTCTGCAATAGAGAATGTACCAAAACCGATAAGAATGATTTTCTCACCTTTTTTCAAGGTTTTACCAGTAACTAACATAAAAGCATCAAGTGCTCTTTTAGAGTCTGCTTTTGTCAACTTTGATTCAGTTGCAATAGCGTCGATTAATTCGGCTTTGTTCACGTGTATAAGGTTTAAGGTTAATAATATTTTTCTCAAATTTATACGAAAAACCTTATTGTACAAGACCTACATACTTTGCAACATTGCTCTAGGCCTATAAAAAAGCGAACACTATTCACTACAGCCTTAGATATAAAAGAGATGTAGCAGTTTTAATATTTCTAAAAATAAATTAAATTGTGGATAACTTTTTATAAAAAATTTCAAAAATATCTGTTATGAACCTATCTCGCATACATCACATCGCCATTATTTGCTCTAACTATGAGGTTTCCAAAATGTTTTATACCCAAATTTTGAACCTAAAAATTGTTAAAGAAACATACCGCCAAGATAGAAATTCTTACAAACTAGATTTAGCAGTGGGCGACCATTATCAGCTTGAATTATTTTCTTTCAACAGCGCTCCCCCACGACTGTCAAGCCCCGAGGCATGCGGTTTGCGACACTTGGCATTTGAGGTAGAAGATATTGACTTTTGTATTGCTGAACTTTTGCAAAAGGGTATAACTACAGAACCTGTAAGAATAGACCAGCTAACCAATAAAAAATTTACTTTCTTTGCCGACCCCGACGGCTTGCCACTAGAGTTGTATGAAAAATAAAAAGCCCCAAAGTGAGGCTTTTTATTTTTTTGTAATAATCAAATACGCTAAAAAACTAATTCGCTATTCGCAACAGCAATGCACCATGTTTGGATACATCGGCTTCAAATATTTTATCAAATTTGCCAATGTCTGTTTGTCTCCACACGTCTCTGATTGTTTTTGGCCCAGTGATTTTCAAATCTGCCCAATGCAATTTTATTTTTGTATGTTGCGGGCCTACATTAAATAGGCATACCGCCCTAGAGCCATCAGCCAGTTCACGCATCCATATTTCGTAATTTTCGTTTTTAACTACTTTTACAGCTTGTTTTCCTAGTGGGTCTTGGTCTATGTCTATTACCTCATCATTGGTCAATAAACTTTTGGTAAAGGCATCTAATTTGGTAAGGTCGCACCCAGTAAGCAATGGGGCTGCAAGCATTGCCCACAAACTGATATGGGTGTATTGCTCATCGGGAGTCAATCTGCTTTCGTGCAGCTTTGGTCCCCAACCTACCCTGCCTACTACCAGCATATCGGGGTCGTTCCAGTTGCCTGGTTTGGCATAAGGTGACGTCACGTCTTGCTTAAAGCCTATGCCAGCCATACTTTTCCAAGTGTCTTCAATATCGCCTGTGGTACGCCACAGTTGGCCATTTACTTCATTGCCCCATTTCCATACGTCGCCCCAGCCGTATTGGCATAGGCTGTACACTATATCTCTATTTACGGTAGCTAGTGCGTCTTTCATTACAATATATGGTTTTTTAAAACCCTCTAAATCGGGATTAGGAACTAAATCGTAATAGGTACACCAGTCATACTTGAGGTAGTCTATACCCCAGTTGCCATAAGTGCTGGCATCTTGCAATTCGTGTTTATAGCTTCCCTCGTAACGGCCACAAGTTAGTGGACCAGGTGAAGAATATATTCCTATTTTTAATCCTTGGTTGTGCACGTAATCTGCTAGACCTTTCATATTGGGAAATTTGTTGTTGGGCAATATTTCACCTTGTTCATTTCTTTTGTCTTCCCAGCCATCGTCGATATTGATGTATGACCAACCATGATTGATAAGCCCTGAAGATTTCATGGCATCTGCCGCTTGTTTTACTTTCTCTTCGCTTACACTCAAACCCCAGCAATTCCAGCTGTTCCAGCCCATGGGTGGTGTCAATGCAATTTGGTCGCCTACTATTATTTTAAGTTCTCTTTTGTCTTTGCCAATAGAATTGGTGGCCGTAATTGCTACTTTATATTCTCCTTTGGTAGCCACCTTCCCAGTAATTATCCCTGTTGCGGCATCTAGTACTGCACCTGAAGGCAATCCCTCGGCAGCAAAAACGATAGGTGCTGTGCCAGTAACAGCAATGGTATAGAGTAAATCATGATTGGGTCGCACACCAAACACCCTAGCCCCATTGATGCGTGGCTTGGGCGATTCTTTTGGGGTCAATATATAAGGAATGTCTTGAGATGCTGAAATAGTGTTTTTAGATTGTGTTTCTGTAAAGGAATATACAATTTGGCCTTGTTCAAAAGCTGGAAATTGCACCTCGTAAACGAAGCTAGATTTTTGAGAAATAGTAGCATTGATTTCTTTCTCTACCGCATGTTTTATAATGGATGGATGTGAAATTTTTACTACCAATTTGCCAGTAAAAGATAGTTTGTCAGACAAATTTTTAAGCACAATTTTCTTGGTCACATTTTTTTCGTCAGGGAAATTGAAAGGATTTGCACTTACATCAAATTGCAAATAATCAATGGCATCGACCATACTTACAGTGCAAGAACCGTCCATGAGCCCACCCATGCCGCCATGGTCGCTAACCCTGATGGCAATTGTATTTACCTTGTCCCATAGTATTGCAGGATTGGTGCAGGCGACAGCATATCTGCGTTCCTTGTTGTAGGATTCTTTATTTCCTAAGAATTCGCCTGATAGCCCTGCATTTTGGCCTATTAATTTACCATTCAGATATACTTGGTCGCAATCGTCTATTTTGCCTAGTAAAAATTTGATGCTGTCTTTTTGAATTGCATTGGTCTTCATAGAGGAAGGTAAATTGAATTTCAATCTATACCAGCCCATACCATCATAATTTTCATAACCTTGCTCTTCCCAAGCACGGTTGCTTTGAATGGTTTTCCAATCTGCATCGGCAAGATTAGATGTTGCCCACTCCATGTTGTCGCCTGTTTTGAATTTCCAACCTTGCGACAGGTCTTGTTGCTGTGCGTACAGCGTAGAGGTAATCCATGCTGCCAAGACAACAGCAAAGATGTTCTTGTTTAATTTGTTCATATAAAAATATTAATTTGGGGTAAATGGTCTTGAACACGATTCAAGCCGAAGTTTAAATTAGGCAAAAAATTAAATATAAAAAGCAAAAATTGTTAGGCGGTAAATTTAAGTTTCGGAAATTTAAACTGATTAAAAGCTGTTCATTTTATTTGTAGAATCTATTCTATAGTTGTTTGTGAAATCAAATGTATTGTAGTTTGCATTTACCGATTTATAAAATGACCAGAAATAGAAACATTGTCCTGCCGAACGGGCCTTACTTTTCTCCTTGATGAGAAAAGTAAGCAAAAGAATCAAGACAATTTTAAAACTCGCCCAAATTCATCTATTGTAATTACTTATGTGTTTCTCTGGCATACTTTATTAAATTTAATTTTCTAATGCTCAAACATAAAATTGTCAAGAAATAATTCCTATAACTCAATACTAAATTTCTCACTCAAAAAAATAAATCTATGAAATCTTACAAACAATA
>JAAFID010000045.1 GCA_013297765.1 Cytophagales bacterium
AATATCAACGACACCATAGCCTGGACTTGCAAAACACTTTGGGGCAAGTAGCATTCATTTTTTCTTTTCTTTGTTGAACTTAAATGCACAGTAGATACCCACTAATGCTCCCATTAAGTGAGATTCCCAAGAAATAAATTCTTGCCCAGGCAATACGCCATATACAATGCCCCCATAAAAAAATACAGTAATGATGGAGATGGCCAACGAACGAAAATCTTTGCGAGCTAAGCCTATAAAAAAGAGAAAAAAAGCAATGCCATACACCAGACCACTTGCCCCTATATGCAACGAGGTTCGCCCAACAAGCCACACCAACGTGCCTGTAAGAAAATAACAGTATGCTAAAACTTTGGGAGCAATAGTATTGTAAAAAAGGTAAAGCAAAGTTCCCAGTACCAGCATAGGCACTGAATTGCTAGCCAAGTGAACAAAACTACCGTGTAGCAGTGGAGCAAATAAAATTCCCACCAAACCAAACAGCGTACGAGGCACAATACCAAAGCTGGTAAGCGGAAAATGAGTGATCAATTCCACCAAAAAAAACGACCACATCAACACCACAAAACGGAAAGGATAAGCGATGCTCGATTTGAATGTTTTGGGCATTTGTTACAGGATAATTCTAATGATATAACTATTTCTGAAATAAAATATCTCCGTGACCACGTTGTTCACAGTTGTTTTTTATGAATCTGTAGTAAAAACGAACAGTATCATTTAAATTGAGATAGGTTAAATCAAATATAATTTGCCCTTTAGGTAAGCTGTCTAATGAAAAAAGTATTTTAAATTTTTTATCGACTAATCTTAATTCGACTTGTGTTGAATCAGGATAATCTGCATTTAATGCTAGTATTCCCTGATTCGGATTAGGGTAAGCAATAATAAAATTTCTCAAATCGGCAGTTTCATTAGCTGATTGACCAACTTTTTCTTTTTCATTTATGTGGTCTGCTAAACAATTTGTGTTATATTTTTTGCCAAATAAATTTGCTTCCTTTTCAGTCCACACATCATCGGTTCGCCAGTCGGTAGTATCTTCTATTAGTATTTGTGCATTTTCCGTGATGTAAGTTATGCCAGTGAAATAAACTGGTTTATCGGCTGGCAAAGCTTCTTTGCTTGGGTCTTTTTTGCACGCTAAAAGTAAAAGTGCTGCGGCTGTTATTGCTGTTAGGTATTTGTTCATTTTAATTCTTGTTGGTGAAATTATTGGTAAAAATAGAAAATGTACACTGATGTTTGATTACTCAAATTTACAAAAAATTATACCACAGTGCTGTAATGTGAGCATACTGTAACTTGTGAAAATTTTCATCATATAACTATTACCCTCTCCTATTTCGCAATGATGGTGGAAATAATTTCTGAAAAATACGCTCCATTTTCAGGACCATATAGGTTCATGTCTTTTGTTTCGTATTCGTTTAGTTGATAGTATTTATCGGGCGTTACATAGCCCATATAGCCACCATTAAAACTAGTAATGACTAGATGCAACCCTTTCTGCAAAGCTTGCTGATAAAGAGGTAAAGCCAATTGCCCCGAAAAATCGCAAGGCATGCCCACCATCAATATATTCCCAATTTTGAGTACAGATATTCCCGATGGGTAGTTTCCCAAAAAAGTATAAAACAACCAAGGTGCCAACACCCATTTTGGTGAAATTCTCAACTGAGGCTTTCTCAAATACAAGGGATAATATTTGCTGTGTAGCTGTGCAGCAGGGATAGTTTTCATAGTATCCCATACAGGATGTGCTGCGCTGTACAATCCATGCGACAATTGCGATATTCTAGTCGTTATTACAGTGTCTGCATTTAATATAGGGCCGTGGCTAGCAACTGCACCTGCTGCAAAGGCTACTAAATCTATATTTTCGGTCGTCTCCATTTGCAATGTAAATGCTGCTGGGTAATCGCCCGAAAGATTTCTGCAAGAAGAGGGGATGCAGGTAGCGTGTGCGGAAAATACCGCCAAAGCAGCACTAGCATTGGGTTTGCAAAATTTAAATAATCTCAAGGTAGAATCAATTTCATGGTTATTTTCTATGAGTCTGTTTTTAACCAAGCCAATAGTAGCGATAGTTTCAAAGCCTATCGTAGCTGGCGAAACTTGTTGCTGTGCCAACTGAATAGATTTTACAACCGCAATGGCCAATTGCTGCACTAGTTTTTTAGAATATTTACCAGCAATGGCTCTACCCAAAAGTCGGCGTCCCCAGCCACCAAGGCTGCTATGGCTGTGGGTAGCGGTAAAATAAATTTGGTAAGGCTGGTAGTCTATAGTAGGCAGCAGCTTGTCTATTTCTTGCTTTACTTCCATAGGAAACAAAAGTAAATCGGCACAAACCAACGCTGCTTTTGTATTGGCTTGTGCAAATACAAAGGTTTTGATAAAAATAGAATCTAAAATCTTGTCGCACTTTTTATTTCTTCTACCTCCATAGCCCGCAATAGGTGAGGCAAGTGTGGGGGTAATATTTATTTTGCTCCACCCAATACCTACAGGTTCTCCAATATTGTTACTACTACTTCTATCTTGTAAAGCATTAATATTTGCAAAAGTATTTCGATAAAACTGCTGGCTTTGATACGGCGATTGGTCTAGTTTCTTTACTATACACGAAGTAGTTGTAGCAATCAATAAAAACCAAATTATCCATTTGCACTTGGTGTAAAAATATGGTACTGAAAGCAACAGATTATTTACCATTAGAGTCTAGGAGTTTATTCTCCTTTCATTATTTTTTGATGTGAAATAATTTCATTGCTTTCATTCAATACCTGCAGCCAGTAAACTCCATTGGGCAATGCGGATAAGTCAATGCTGGTAGATGTAGTTTGCATTTGCAATACCGTTTTACCTTCCATATTTCTTATTTCCATTTTTTTCACACCAGCACAATCAATGTTTATGGTTTGCTTCAATGGATTTGGAAATACTTTTAAATTATTTGCACTACGAGCATTGACAGTAGCCGCAATGGTATTTACTTTTAATAATTTGGAAGCAAAATTCATCTCATTGATTTTTAAGGCAACTAAATAAGCACCAGTCTGCAAAGGCTCGGTGTTGTACAACAAATCGTAACTGCCTTTGGGCAATACTGATTTATTAAAAAATGAATGAATCGAAACACCCATTGTATTGTAAACTTGGAGTGAAACTGTATCCTTTTTTGCTATAGAAAAATTTATTCTGGTAAATGCTTCACAAGGGTTGGGACTAATGTGGATACGGTTTATGGTATCTATATCTTGTGATTTAACCGTATCTAGAAGGGTTTCTATTTTTGCTAGACTATTGAAATACTTTGTTGAATTTATAATTAATGCAACATAATAAGTTGCAGTTTTTAGCGAATCTGTGTCGCAATAGATACTGTATTTCCCTATAGGCAAAACTGTTTTATTGAAAAATGTTTCCAGTGTCTCACCCCATCTGTTAAAAACTTGCAGTGTCACGGTATCGGTTGATGTCAATTCAAATTGAAGGTGGGCAAATGCCTTGCAAGGCTGCGGGTCTACTACAAATTTATTTGGATTGCCAAATTCGGCATTTTGTGCCAAAGCATTACAACAAGCAAAGAGAAGGACAATTAAAATATTTTTTTTCATAGCTGATAATTGATTTTGCACAATAGATAATTTTTCAAATATAACTCAAAAGCCGAATAGATTGAGTAAGAATTTTGAACGTAACTTGGGATTATTCCAACCAATCAAAAAGAAATTCCTCTTTATGTTCTACCTCAAATTTTTTAAGAAATGCTAGATACTCTTCTTTGAAAGTTTGTTTACGATGGTGCTCTTCTTGATTTAAAATATAATTATACACTTTGTCTATTTGTGAATGAGCATAAGAGAAAACACCATAGCCTTCTTGCCATTGAAACTTGCCTTCTACAAAGCCTCTTTCATTGATAAATTTTGACGAATTGTTTTTAATATCTCTTACCAAATCTGATATGGGCATTGTTGGCTTCAACCCTATAAAACAGTGTATATGATCTGCAACGCCATTAACAATTATTGGCTTTTGTTGCTTCTCTTTTATTATCCCAGATATATATTTATGCAACTCATTTCTCCATTCCTTGGATATTAAATTTTTCCTCCCTTTTACGGCAAAAACTACCTGTATATATAATTGCGAATATGTGCCTGCCATAATTTTTAAATTGGATTTGAATGATAAATATATGATTAATGTTTAATCCATAAGCTATAATCATTTCACCCCTTCGGGGTTGGTTTGTATGTTTTCTTGTATAATCATTTCACCCCTTCGGGGTTGGTTTGTATGTTTTCTTGTATAATCATTTCACCCCTTCGGAGTTGGTTTGTATGTTTTCTTGTATAATCATTTCAACCATTCGGGGTTGATACGCATATTTTCTTGTATAATCATTTCAACCCTTCGGGGTTGGTTTGTATGTTTTCTTTGCTATAATCATTTCACCCCTTCGGGGTTGGTTTGTATGTTTTCTTTGCTATAATCATTTCACCCCTTCGGGGTTGGTTTGTATGTTTTCTTTGCTATAATCATTTCACCCCTTCGGGGTTGGTTTGTATGTTTTCTTGTATAATCATTTCACCCCTTCGGGGTTGGATAATTTATCTTTACACATTCATATCAATCCTGAAAGGATGAAATGATTCTAACAAAATCACCGTTGCGAATAAAAACCCCGAAGGGGTGATATGATTACAATCACGGACTTTAAACATTTCAATTATATCTTATTTCCCAATCACAATGCCGAGTACAGCGGCAACTTCTTTTTCTGCACTTTTTAGTTGTATGTGTATGTGTTGAAATTTTTGTACCTCAGCATCTTCTAAAGGCTCGAGTAGGTTTTGCATATTTAGCTCAATCATATCACGAATACTACGCCATTTCAATCTCATGATGCTGGTAAAAACAGATTGAAATAAATTATCTTTTTCGGTGGGCACTACAATTTGAAATTTTTCCCAATTGCTACTCGCTTCATATTTTGAAGTAATCATACCTATGGCTTCATTACGTATTTCGGAATCGCTGTGTGCTATAAATATACTGGTATCAATACTATTTCCATTGATAGCTTCAGATTGAATAAAGGTCAGCATACGACTGTAGAGGGGGTGCTTAAACTCGTGGTCGGCTACTTCTTGTAGCAAATAATCTATAAACCGTACATCGCCCTCCATTTGCTCATTGCCAAAATTAACCAGCAATCGAATCAATTCACGCTCTTGCAACTTGACCAACTCCAATTCATTCATTGGGGTTTCGTTATTTTTATCCAAATAATCTGCAATAGCCGATTCGCTCTCGGTCAATATTTGCGGTTCTTCTATTCGTTTTTTGTTTTTTGTAATCTGAATTTTGTTGCTTTCAGCAATTAATACCTGCTCGTCTATTTGTAGCAATTTGCTGCATTGCTGAAAAAGTACTGCTCGCTTAATGCCATCAGGAATTTTAGCAATGCTTTCTACAATGTCTTTGATGATTCCAGCTTTTTTAATGGGGTCTTGGGCAGCATCGTCAAGAAAAAGTTTTGTTTTAAAAGTAATAAAATCTTGTTTCTGTGCTTTAATATATTCCCTAAAGCTAGGTGCGCCTATTTTTTTTACATAGCTATCGGGATCGTCGCCATCGGGAAATAAAACTACATTCACATCCAATCCTGCCTCTAGTATCATATCAATGCCTCGAAGCGATGCTTTGATGCCAGCATTGTCACCATCATACAGCACGGTAATGTTGTGCGAATAGCGAGAAATCAATTTTATTTGTTCATCGGTTAGCGATGTACCCGACGATGCCACCACATTTTCCACACCTGCTTGGTGCAGCGATATCACATCGGTATAGCCCTCTACCAAATAACAATTATCTTCATTCCTTATCGCATTGCGGGCTTGGGCTATACCATATAGAATCTGGCTTTTGTGGTAAACCTCGGTCTCGGGTGAATTGATGTATTTGGGTTGTGTCTTTTCTGTTTTCAGAATGCGTGCCCCAAAGGCTATCACACGCCCTGAGACATTGTGAATAGGAAAAATGACTCTACCTCTAAACCTATCGTAGTGCGACGACTTACCAACCTCTGTTTGCTCTCTTTTTATAGATAGCCCTGCTTTTTCCAGCAAATCTAGGCTATACTGTTTTACTAGTGCATCTTTGGTAAAAGCTTCCCACGCATCTAAACTGTAGCCAAGTTCAAATTTTTTTATGGTGTCTTCGCTAAAGCCTCGCTCTTTGAAATAGCTTAGCCCTATAGCTTTGCCTTCTTCATTTTCGTGTAGTATTTCTTGATAGTAATTCTTAGCATGGTTCAGCACTATGTATAGGCTTTCTCGCTCGTTTCTTTGTACTACTTCTTCAGCGGTTGGTGCAGTTTCTTCAAACGCTATTCCATACTTTTTTGCCAAATGTTTTAATGCTTCCACATATCCCAAACCCTCTATATCCATCACAAACTGTATAGAGTCGCCAGCTTTGCCACAACCAAAGCACTTGTATATACCTTTGCTTGCTGACACGTTGAACGAAGGCGTTTTTTCGTTGTGAAATGGGCAGTTGGCAATATGACTTTGACCCCTTTTTTTCAAGGTCACATAATCGCCTACAACCTCTACCACATCAGCAGTTTCACGAATTTTGTCTATGGTTTCTTTACTTAGCGACATTTGTAAATTTTTATTTCAACCAAGACACTTTGTACAAATCATTTCTTCTATTGAATAGATTTCTTACTGTACCGTGGCTGCGTAGTTTTTTTAACAAATCAATATCTAAATCTACAATCAAGGTAGTTTCTGCGTTTTCAGTAGCTTGTGCCACTACTGCATCGTGAGGAAATGAAAAATCGGATGGAGAAAATACAGCCGACCGAGCATATTGAATATCCATATTCTCTACCCCTGGCAAATTGCCTACACTACCCGATATGGCTACATAGCACTCGTTTTCTATAGCTCTTGCTTGGGCACAGCGCATCACCCTTAGGAAAGAATTTTTAGTATCGGTCCAGTAGGGTACAAATATAATATTAACCCCCTGCTCGGCCAGTATTCTTGATAGTTCGGGAAATTCTATATCGTAGCAAATCAATATGGCTATTTTACAAGCATCGGTGTCAAATATTTTTAACTTATTACCACCTTGCAGCCCCCAGTGATGAGCTTCATCGGGTGTTACGTGTAGTTTGTACTGAGCATCGTATGTACCATCTCTACGACATAGATAAGATACGTTGTACAAAGCTCCTTCTTTGTAGTAGGGCATGCTACCCGCAATGATGTTGATATTGTAAGATAGTGCAAGGTTAATCATTTTCTCTTGTATCGCCTGAGTATATTCGGCAAGTGCTCGCACAGCTTCAGAGGCCGATTCTTTGCCAAACTCTGCCATCAGTGGTGCATTGAAAAACTCTGGGAATATGACAAAGTCGGCTTTGTAGCCTGAAACTGTATCTACGAAAAATTCAACTTGTTGAAACAAATCACTAAGGTTACTCATCTTCCGCATCTCCCACTGCACAACGCCTACACGCACTACAGACTTCTTTCCACCCAGCAATTGTGAACCATCATCGTAGTACACATTAATCCATTCGAGTAGCGTAGCATAAGATTCTGATTCCTTATCATCGGGCAAATAATTAGACAAAATTTTACGTACGTGAAAATCATTTGCCAACTGAAAGGTAAGAATGGGATCGTATATTTCTTTGTTTTTTACACGTTCTATATATTCTCTAGCCCCCAAATCCTTGGAGTAGTTAAGGTAGCCAGGTATGCGACCACCAGCTATGATTGCCCTCAAATTAAACTTTTCACAAAGTTCTTTTCTAGCATCGTATAGCCTACGCCCTAGACGCAGCCCTTGGTATTCTGGGTTTACAAATACATCTATACCATATAATGTATCGCCATCGCCATCATGTGTTTTTAATGTACCGTCGCCAGTAATTTGTTTGTAAGTATGGTTATCGCCATAGTCGGCGTATTTTACAATAAGGCTAAACGCTGCTGCCACCAGTTTGCCATTGTCTTCAATACAAATTTGCCCTTCGGGAAAATATTTAATCATAGACCTCAATTCTCTTTTGGTAAATGCTCCGCCAGCATTCGAATACACCACATCCATTATTTCTCTAATGTCGTCAAAATCCTCTGGGTGTATATTGCGTAGGTTTAGTCTATGTTCTGTTTCCACTTCGTTTTTCTTTTTTTTCTCCGTTTTTTTGGTAGTCATGGTGCGTTGCAGGTTTGCAGTGATGATGTGCTTTTATAAATTAGTCTTTTTTTATATTGTTTATTTGTTCCATCATAGTGGCTACTTCGGCATTCATTTTAGAAAATGCAAACCATTTTTTGCCCAAATCTTTCATTGAGGCTCCAATATGATATAGATCCATACTGTCAATGATCAAAAACCTATCGTGGACTTTTTGTATTTCCTTTACTTGAATCAAGGGATATTGAGCATTGTGTTTTTCCAAATCTAAGGCCATTTCTTTACTCACCTTTTGGGTATAGCATACGACTGAAACGCCCATTGCTCGTTTGGTAAATAGTGTAAGCACCGAATCGTCTATGTAATTATCTATTAGCACAATCGATTTATTGGCACTTCTTACAATATTTGAAACAAATGTATATGCGTCAAATATTTGACCATCATAAAAGACACCCATTTCAGGTATTGAATTTTTGTTTTCTAATGCATTAAATAATCGTTCAAATTTTTGATCATTTTCGATTTGCTTCAATTCTACTCTGTCTATTCGCTGAAATAAGGCAGCGTTACTCCATAGCAATTTTCGCATCTCTACAAAAGCATTAATAATTTGTATACTTACCATTATAGCAGTATCGCTTCGCAATACCGCAGACAGCATGGCGACACCCTGTTCGGTAAAAACGTAAGGAGACTGCGTTGAGTGCTTAAGAATTTCAAACCGGTCACAATTTGTGACCAGTTCATTTTTTTCTAAAATAGACAATTGAAATCTAAATGAATCTGGAAATCTATTCAAATTTCTTTTTACAGCTTGGTTCAGCACTTTAGTTTCCACTGCATACATTTCTGCCAAATCTCTATCCACCATTACTTCTTTTCCTCTAATAGAAAATATACGAGAATCTATTTCATTTTGCGAGATATTATTGATTTGCATGAGATATGAATGCGGGGTGTAATTATAAACTTCAAAAGCCTTATCAAAAAAAACTTTTATATGAGTTTATACAAAATTTAACATTTTCGCCTTCATTTCCTAGCCTATTTAAAAGGCTTCTGTGATGGTAACATAAGAAGCATAAGAGTGGTGCCCCCAGCCAAAATCAATTCTAAAATTTAATTTTTCGTGTGGCTTTAGTGCCAGCCGAATGCCAGTGCCCACAGAATATTTCAATGGATTGAAACGGTACACAAATGGTTTACTAGACACATCGCCAACACCTGCAAAGACCACCATTCCTAGCCTCCACACAATTGGAAAACGATATTCTGCTTGTACAGCAATGTAATTATTGTCTCTATATCTACCAGAATAATAGCCTCGCATAATATCTGACCCGCCAAAAGTCGCCAAGTACCTAAAAGGTGGATTGCCATCGGTAAAATAACCAAAGGCTTGAAAAGCTATTACTTGTTTCCTTCCTACTTTATAATATTTTCTGGCATCAATCACCGTATTTACAAACTTAAATTCACTGCCTGAATATCTTGCAAATTTTAAAATACTAAATTGAACAAACTCGCCTTTATCAGGGCTAAAAGCATTATTTCGAGTATCCCAGGCAGCAACAAGACCACCACCCGAGCTTAGTCCTCCTTCTTTACCCGTACTGATGGTTCTGTCAAAAAGTTGATTTGGTTGATAGTACATGTTGTAGATTATTTGAAATTCCCACATAAGTCCAAGGTAAAATTTGGAATATACCCTACGGAGCAATTGAGGGTTGGTAAAAAATTGCGAAAAAGTGTATTGCTCCATCGCCATTCTTGGGCTTCGGTCACCTATGCCCCAGTATTTATCAGGAAATTTACTGAAAGAATTTCTCATCCTAAAAATATATTTTTCACCTGGGCTGTAAAGATTAATTCCTAGCATCAATACAAGTTGCCTTCTCAGTGTTACTAGACCTATGCTTTCAATATTAGAAGTTCTGGTAAGGGTATCTTTTATTTTTGTTTTAAAAAAGTATGAAGTAGCATACCCTGCACCCCACTTAGTTTCTGGACTCTTAACCACCACAGGAAAAAACAAAAAGTTTTTTGTAAAGGAATTGGCAACAGTATCTAATGCTGGCGGCTGAGCCAAAGAACATAGGCTAGCCAGCAGTGCGACCACAAAAATAAGGATGAGCTTCATAGCTTGGCTCATAGCTGATATAGATATAAAAGATGAACTACCAGTAATTGCGATTATCCATAATCACCATTTGCCACTGGTTGGCTACCATCAGTTGCCCTTTAGTAATCTGTTTTTGGTTCTTCCCTTTTACATTACATATTAGAAAATACAGCCCTTCGATGTCTTTAACCTCCCATTTTTCGCCATCGGCAGCGATAAGGTAATCTCCTTTCTTGATAATGGTATCTTTTTTTATGGCAATCATGTGATATGTATAATTAAAAGGGAAGTTATGATTTTTTAATAAGTTATGCTCTACCTAAACTTAATTTTCGTTTGTTATTGTTCAAAAAATAAATATTGTACTAAAAAATAGGACAAACTATAGCTTAATTTTTTGTTCTAACTGAATTGCAAGAGGCATCAGCACAAAATCCTCCATCATTCCATGACAATTGAGGTCTTTCTCAAAAAAATCCATTTGAAGTAAAAATACCCGAAAAGGCATTACCATAGAATCTTGTGGCGCATAGTGATAGATTAATTCTCGTATGTTGGATAAGCTTTTTTCTACATCTTCATGCGACTCCTCAAACTGTTTTAGACTGTAGTTGGCTACCTCGATATACATTGCTTTGTCTTCATTGCTATTTTCTGCATAAAACATTAAATGTTCAATGTATGGGAAAAGTGTCGTCTCCTCCTCTACGATATGGGCGGTAAGTTCTTTTTTATAATCAATAAACAAGCTAGAAATACGCACTAAATCTGGGTGAGTAACATTGTAATCTGCAATGAGATTAAAAAAAGTCTGCTCTATTTCGGGTAGTTTTCGCTCCAAATAGTACCGATGTGTGGCTTTGAGATAATTTAATATGGCACGAAGGGGAAATTGCAACAGCAAATCTGTAGGAAATTGCTGGTTTTCGTCAAATGCCTTGAGTACTGCGAGTGCAAAATCTTCGGAATAAACTGTCTTTTGACATACTTCAGCAATTGGGCGCTTCCAACTGGATTTGGGGAAATCCATACGCTCGACCACACTTTCTAGTAACCTGTTTTGGGTTATAATGTCAGAAAAAGTTAAGGTAGAAGCAAAGTTCATGAATGATAGCAAGAAACTTGTAAATCAATATTGGACAACTAAAGATAGTACATTCATAAATTCGATACCATTTTATTTGAGCTAAAATTTGATAATTTGATAATTTGATAAAAATACTGCGTAAGTAGTATTGGTGAATTTAATATAACCTTGGATACCTTTCGGGATCCACTTCATTCATCATTTCATACACTACATCAAAAACATCTTCTACATTGGGTTTTGAAAAATAATCTCCATCGCTACCATAAGCTGGCCGATGATCTTTGGCAGCGAGAGTTCTAGCTGGTGAATCCAAATATTGAAATACATTTTCTTGAGTCATCACCTGCTGCATCATATATGCAGTGCCACCACCCGTCACATCTTCATCTGCAAACAGTACTCGGCTGGTTTTTTGTATAGAGGTTACAATTCGTTTATGAATATCAAAAGGAAGTAACGTTTGAACATCTATCACTTCTACATCTATACCCACTTCGGCCAGTTGAGTCGCCGCTTCCAATGCGATGCGGCACATAGACCCATAGGTAACAATAGTAACATCGCTACCAATTTTTAATATTTCTGGTTCGCCTAGTGCTACGGTAAATTCCCCCAAGTTACTTGGCATTTGCTCTTTCAGCCTATAGGCATTGAGCGATTCTATAATCAATGCGGGGTCATCGCTTTGCATCATGGTATTGTACATTCCTGCAGCCTGAGTTAGGTTGCGAGGTACTAGCAAAAATATTCCCCTCAAACTTCCCAAAATCATACCTATTGGCGAGCCCGAATGCCATACACCTTCTAGCCTATGCCCCCTAGTGCGAATAATCATGGGTGCCTTCTGCCCACCAGCAGTGCGGTAGTGCAGGCTAGCCAAATCGTCGGATAGCGTTTGTAAACCAAAAAGCAAGTAATCTAAATATTGAATTTCAGCTACAGGCCTCAGCCCACGCATGGCCAGCCCTATACCTTGACCCATAATGGTGGCTTCTCTTATGCCTGTATCTATTACCCTAAGGTCGCCAAATTTTTCTTGCAAGCCCGAAAAACCTTGGTTTACATCGCCTATTACTCCTACATCCTCACCAAAAGCAATAAATCTAGGATCTTTTTTTAGCAATGCTTCAAAGTTGTTTTGAATTATTTCTCTACCATCAACCCATGGGGCATCGGAAGCATATTCAGGGGCAACTATGGGTATTTTCAATGCCGATTGTGCCGACTCGCTGTATAAGTGCGAGCTGTATCGAATTTCATTTTCTCCCATTATCTTTGCTATCCATTGCCGCAAGCTATCGCCAATACTGGGCTGCTCGTATCGAACTACACGCAGTGCTTTTTTGATAGCCTTAATGCTATCGTTGCGAATGGGGTTGGTTATTTTCTCTAATTGAGATTTTATAGTTTCCAATTCCCCCTTTCTATTACTAGCGTTTGCTGCTTGGGCAAGTAATGTTAAAGCCGACAATTTATCAGCTTCCATAGAGGCCAAGTAGGCATCCCAAGCCTTAGTACGAGCTTCTTTTACATTACCTAAGGCTGTATTTTCTATTGCCAACAATTCTGCCTCATCGCATATTTCGTTCACCAAAATCCAAGTTCGGAATTGCTTGTTGCAGTCATATTCTTCTTCCCAATCCAATCTTTCTTTAGATTTATAACGCTCGTGCGAGCCCGAGGTAGAGTGCCCCAGCGGCTGTGTCAAATCTTCAACGTGTAGCAATACAGGCACATGCTCGGTGCGGCTTAAATGTGCCGCAGCTTTATAAGTACGGCAAAGCATTTCATAATCCCAGCCCTTGGCTTTCATAATCTCTATGCCCCTTTCGGTGGCTGTACGCCTGATGCCTTCAAAGTTTTTTGATATATCTAGCTTGGTCGTTTGTAAATCTTGTGTTACAGATATGGCGTACCCATCATCCCAAATGGAGCATACTAATGGTATCTGCAAGACTCCAGCAGCGTTCATAGCTTCAAAAAACACCCCTTCTGCTACTGCACCGTTGCCAATAGTGCCAAAAGCGACTTCATTTCCATTGACCGAAAATTGATTCAAATACGCTAGTTCGGGATTGGTACGATAAATTTTTGAGGCGTATGCAAGACCCACCAACCTTGGCATTTGAGCTCCTGTAGGCGATATGTCGGGACTAGAGTTTTTTATTTGGGTAAGGTTTTTCCATTGTCCTTTCTCATCAAGGCTGCGTGTTCCGTAGTGACCTACCATTAATCGACCTGCTGACGAGGGGTCGGCTTGCACATCGGTATGGGCGTAGAGTTGTGCAAAAAATTGCTGTAAACTAAGCTCGCCTATGGCCATCATAAAAGTTTGGTCACGGTAGTAGCCAGCCCTAAAATCGCCAGGTTGAAAATATTTGGCCATGGCTATTTGTGCCACTTCTTTACCTGTGCCAAAAACCCCAAACTTGGCCTTGCCCATATACACTTCCTTGCGTGCCAATATACTTGCTTGCCTACTTTGGCAAGCTATTAAGTAATCGTGCAATACTTCTTCTCTTGATATTTGAAATTCTACAGGGGTTTCCAGTGTATTCATGCGACTTTAGTATTTGACAGGTACAGCGTTCTTTTACGAGAGCGATATCACCCAATGTTATTATTTTTAAATAATTTAAAAATATTTGCTACAAAAAGGGTTGTATTATCTTTTTCCGCCACTACCAGATTTATAAAATTTAGGGCAGGGCAATGGACGTTGTTTCTTACTTTTTGGGTAAGGCATATCCCATTCATAAATCAGCGATACTTCATGTGCTCCTGCTGAATTTGCTAGTGTAAGCTGAGAAATAACAATATCGTAGCTGTAGGCAAAACTGAACCCTTGAAAATGTATGCCTGCCATAAATATGATAGACTCATTGGATGCAAAGCCTTGGTAGCTTTGGATAGGAATGCCTCTATAACTGATGCCAAACATGACTGGCTCAAGTATCATGTAGGCCCCTAAATCCAATTGGTCAAATGAACCTTGGCGTTTGTAATTGACACTAGGCAAAAAACTACGTTCTCGGGTGAGTGTTCTGTATCCTTGCTTTATCTTGCCTACACCTAGTGGAATGCGCATGCCAGCTTGGGCAGAGTATTTGATTGGAAGCAAAAAAGTACTGTTGCCGTATGCAATATTTGGTCTGCTTAAATGATGTCCAGATAACCCAAACCAAAATTTATTTGAAAATAATAATCCTCCAGCAGCGAAATCGGGGTAAAATTTTGTGCCAACATTGTTGAGCAATAATTGGTCGGTACTTGGATTGCCCGAAAGACCATTATCACTAAGCTGATCGCCAAATACCTGTTGCGAATAATCCATATTTCGGCTTACAATACTCGCTTGCAGTGCAGGGCGAAAAGACCATTTGGGACTGATGTCGGCTTGGTAAGCATACATCAAACCTACGTCGGTACTAGTCATGTTGCCGCCTTGACGGTCTCTGGTGATAAGCAAGCCCACGCCACTATTGATAGGCTCAATGTGGTGGTCGATTGAAACAGAATAGGTTGAATATGGCACATTGCCAGATATACCTGGCCACTGACTGCGAAAGTTTACTATACCTCTTGTATTGTCGCCTGTGCCTGCAAATGCTGGATTGAGGTATAGAGGGGCATTGTAGTACTGAGAATATTGCGGGTCTTGGGCATACACCAAACTACACCACATGACCATGGCCAAAATAAAATATTTTTCAAACCCAATTGGTGCTAACATAGTTTCAAATATACTTCGCTTTTTTTTAATATTTCCTATTCAGAATTTCACCAATCACTAAGGCATCACGCAGGTCTTCTGGATTTCTTATTTTTTTTATCAATGTACTTTCCTTGTTTTGTGCCAAACTATAGGGTTCAAAATGTTCATCGGCTAGGCTGGGATTGGATATTTTTTGCCGCTCTGCCTTCAATTTATTTTCCTTCTTTATTCTTTCAACCTGTGCCAATTCCGATTCTATATTATCGTCATAATCTACCACCTCTATTTGTTTTGAGGTAGGATATTTGGAAATATTTTTTGCAGCAATTTCCTTGGGCTTATTTGGTAGTTCCATCCCCATTTCTTTCATTAACTCATCTAGAGGGCTAGATATTGTAGGGCGAGGTGGTTTGGGTTCTGTAGCATATTCTATAGTTTTAGGTATTTGGCGGCGAGCAGTATGAGCTGTTTGCTCTATCGGCTCCTCTGGTTGGGTAGGCTTTACACCCGTAAGTTTCATAATTTGCTTTATCACATAGACAATAAGCACTACCCCCCAAATCAAATATTTCAAATCAAAGTCCATGTTGTTAATTTTTATAGAAATGTGTTTACAATCTTTGTCGATTTTTTAATCATTAAATTATTTTACAAATCAATTGGTTGAATTTATTTTGGGGCTTTCAAAGATACATAAAAAAATATGCCCCTTTGCTACCTATTTTGATTAGTTTTTAACTGAATTGAGGTTTATAATATGTGAACAATAAGTGAACAACTGCCCTTACAAGTAAATTTATCTGTGGAAATCGCTTTCAAAACATTCCCCATTTATACCTTAATTTTACAGGCTTGGGCAAATGCTATTTACTTAAAAAAAGCCGCCCACGCTTCTTGATTACAATTTCGATTTAAAGAACTATTAAATGCAATTAAGCAAATTAGAAATAAAGGGATTTAAAAGTTTTGGAGACAAAGTAACCATTCATTTTGATGAAGGGATTACAGGCATTGTAGGCCCTAATGGTTGTGGCAAATCTAACGTGGTGGATGCCATACGCTGGGTGCTGGGCGAGCAGAAAACCCGTGCCTTGCGATCTGATAAAATGGAAAACGTAATTTTCAATGGCACACGCACACGCAAAGCATCGCAGATGGCCGAGGTGTCTCTGACTTTTAACAATACACAAAATTTATTGCCAACCGAGTACGCTCACGTTACCATAACTAGGCGATACTACCGCTCTGGCGATAGCGAATATTTGCTAAATGGGGTTACCTGCCGACTAAAAGACATCACCGATTTGTTTTTAGATACAGGGATAGGGTCTGATAGCTACGCCATCATTGAACTAAAAATGGTGGACGATATATTGAACGATAAAGATAATTCTCGCCGCACTTTGTTTGAAGAAGCTGCGGGAATTTCAAAATTTAAAATCAGAAAAAAACAGACCTTAAAAAAACTAGAAGAAACCGACAAAGACTTAGAGCGAGTAGACGATTTGCTTTTTGAAATTAATAAAAATTTAAAAAGTTTAGAAAAACAAGCCAAGCAAACCGAAAAATATTTTCAAGTAAAAGACGAGTACAAGCTAGCAAGCATAGGCTTTGCAAAGGCCACCATTAGCAAACAAAGCCAATCGTTGCAGGTACTGCAAAAAAGTTTGCAAGAGGAAACTGACAAAAGAATTCAGCTATCCACCCAAATATCGGCACAAGAAACTGGTATTGAAAAACATAAAGCTGAAATTATCAATTTTGAGAAATTGCTGGCCACTCGCCAAAAAACACTCAACGAGCACGTACATAAAATAAGGCAATTTGAAAGCGATAAAAAAATAAAAAGCGAAAGATTGCGGTATCTCAATGACAAGAATGCTACACTACTAGCCCAAATAACACTAGACAAACAAAGCAACGAACGTGCAGAGTTTAGTATCAATAGCCTCAAAAGCGAAAGCGAATCATCGTGGAAAATATTAGCTGAGATAGAGCTGAGAACGGAGGCTTTCAAGCAAGAGTATGAAAGTCAAAAGCAAAAAACTGTAGCATTGCAAGAAGAATTGGCGATACTGAACAACAAACAGAAAGCCAAGCAAGATGAGGTCTATCAAATCAATAAAGAAATTGAAATTTCCAATATTCAGCTTTCTACATTGAAGCAAGAATTGGAGAAAACAACGATGGACAGTAGCAACCATACTTCCAACCTTGCAGATTTTGAAAACAAAATGGAAGAAGTGGCACAGCGACTGCGGCTAAAAAATGAGGAATATCAAGCATTAGAATTAGCTGAAGAAAACTTACAAAAGTTAATAGAGCAAAACCAAAAAAACATAGAGCAAACCAAAGAAAAACTAACCCAACTAAACCGTACACTAGACGCAAAGCAAAACGAGTACAACCTTACCAAATCAATGGTAGAAAATATGGAAGGCTATCCAGAGGCCATCAAATTTCTAAAGAAAAATTCGAGCTGGGGCAAAGATTTTCCGCTACTTTCTGATGTGGTTACTTGCGATGAAAAATACAGACTTTGCTTGGAAAATTTTTTGGAGCCATTTATGAATTATTACGTGGTAGAAACAGAAGACCAAGCCCTGCAAGCGGTCAATTTGCTAAGCGATGCGGCAAAAGGCAAAGCCAATTTCTTTGTGCTTTCTACCTTTCAAAAGTTTAAACCCACGGCTGTAAAACATTTTGATGGAACTATTCCTGTGGCTACCATAGCCGACTTTGCACCCAAATACCAAAGGTTGATAGATTATATTCTCGACAATGTGTATATTATCACAGGCAATAACGACGTGCTGCCCAAAGATGATGATGCCATTTTTATTACCCAAAGTGGAAAATTAACAAAAAGGCAATTTAGTGTTACAGGCGGCTCTGTTGGGTTGTTTGAAGGCAAGCGAATAGGTAGGGTAAAAAATTTAGAAAACCTTCAAATAGAAATTAAAGAACTAGGTGCTCAGCTTGACGAAATGAAGGTAAACCTTGACTACAAGCAGCGAGATATATTTAATCTAAAAGAAAGTACACACAAAAATAAAATAGAATTGCTTCGCAAAGAGATTGCACAAGTGAGCGAAGAACACATCACCATCAAAACAAAACTAGAACAATTTACTGCTTTACTTTCAGATGCTGCACTGAAAAAAGAAGACATAGCCGAGCGCATAGAAAAAATCACTACCGCCCTAGAATCAAGTGTACCCAAAGCAGAGGATTTAAAAATAGAATTGGAAAATTTGCTGGAGAGCATAGAAATACTGGGCGAAGATGCTACCATTCAAAACAATGATTTGGGCATAAAATCGTCGAGGTACAATCAAGAAAATATCTTGTACCATCAGCAAGACAATAAAATCAAAAGTCTGGAGCAAGAAATAAGCTACAAACAGACCGCCTTTGAAAGTAGCAAAGAACGGATAGAAAAAAATGTAGAAGAGTCTAAAAAAACAGAAGAAGAGATACTGCATTTGGCAGACACCTCTGAAGTGCATGAGGATGAACTATTGGAATTTTACAAAGAAAAAGAAAGTATAGAAGCTGGCGTTAATGAAGCTGAAAAGCAATACTACGGCGTGCGAGGAAACATAGACGAGCAAGAGAAAACCGCCAAAGACATTCGCCGCCAAAAAGAAAATGCAGATACATTAGTTCAAGAAATTCAACTAAAAATCAATGAAAGCAAGCTGGCTTTGTCTGCGGTAAAAGAAAGATTAAATGTAGAGTTTAACATCAGTATTGACGAGGTGATTGCGGGAAATAATGATGAAGGAACTGAGTCCATCATGCTTGATGAGGAAGAATTGAAAAACAAAGTACACCACCTCAAAAATACGCTTGACAAGCTAGGCCCTATCAACCCACTGGCTATGGAAGCTTACCAAGAAATACAAGAGCGAAACCTATTTATCACCACCCAAAAAGATGACCTTGCCAAAGCGAAAGCATCGTTGCTAGAAACGATTGGGGAAATTGACACCGTTGCCAAGGTCACGTTTCTAGAAGCCTACGAGAAAATAAGAGCTAATTTTATCATAGTCTTTCGCTCTCTTTTTTCAGAGGAAGACAGTTGTGATTTAAAATTAGCAGACCCTGAAAATCCGCTCGAATCGTCTATTGAAATTATGGCTAAGCCTAAGGGCAAGCGACCGCTCACCATCAATCAGCTTTCGGGTGGCGAGAAAACGCTTACCGCTATTTCATTGCTATTTGCCATTTACCTCATCAAGCCCGCACCATTCTGTATCTTTGACGAGGTGGACGCACCGCTAGACGATGCCAACATTGACAAGTTCAACAACATCATTAAAAAATTCTCTTCGGAATCGCAGTTTATCATCGTGACGCACAACAAACGCACCATGTCGAGTACCGACGTAATCTATGGCATCACTATGCTAGAGCAGGGAGTATCGAGGCTAGTGCCTGTGGACTTGAGGTCGCTGGCGTAAGATAAGTACTGTAGCTTTTAAACAAACTTTTTTTGATTAAAATGCTTCTAGCACCTTATTAGTGAATTTTTTATTTTCAAATCAATATATTATTAAACTTTATACAATAAATAAGGTATAAGTTAAAATATTGAACGACCAATTTTAATGATAAAGGTAGAAAAATTGCAAACTTTAATATTTCTAAATATTTGTTTTTTCAATGTCTAAAATAGTTTGCATCAAAATTAAGTATATGAATTTTTTTAAAAATATAAGTTTAATCGTAATCCTTAATATTATTTTTCTTCAACAAACTTTTTCACAACAAAATCTTTTTAATATTCCTTCATGCGATAGTACTTACAAAAACAAACTATTTTATCAGCATCAATTAAATCTTTACAAATACAAGTTAGAATCCAAAATACATTTGGTATATGGCTTAGGAAAAGGCTGGGATGCGGGATTGAATTTAGTTGGAAAAGGATTTTACTTTGCTCCAGAATGGAGAGCATTGCACAATGATAATCCTTCAAAAGGAGCATTGTACCCAATTATAATGGGAACGCTACAAAAGCAATTTGTGCTGTCTGAGAAATTACTCATTAATGGAGGAACACAAATAGGTTGGAATCTTAGCAGCAAAATAAACAATAAAAAAGTAAATCACTTTTCATACATCGTTGCATCTTATCACATTTTTGAGGGATTCAGAGGTGTTTTCGGTGGCTACTATACCAATCGAATGTATGTAGGAGAAGGCAATATTGCTGGAGTTATGGCTGGTTATGAAATTAAATTATCAAAACGATGGTATTTAATGGGCGATTGGGTCAGTGGTAATAATGATGCGTCTGTTACAGTTTTGGGAGGCATGTATAACTTGTCAAAACGTGTACAGGTATGTGCTGGGTGGCAAATTCCCAATCCTAAAACGCCAAAAGATATGGGCGTAGTGCTAGAATTAAATATCATGGGTTGGGATGTTTTTTAGTGAGGGTTTATAACGAAGCCCCTAACTATGATGATACTTCTCACCTTTGATAATGGTAAATGCACGGTATAGTTGCTCTGTAAAAAATAACCTCACCATTTGATGGGAAAAAGTCATGGCAGATAAGGATAATTTTTCTTGTGCTTTTGTATAAATTTCCTCTGAGAAGCCAAAGGGACCGCCTATTACAAATACCAAATTGCCAGCTACGGTATTCATTTTTTTTTGCAAATACTCGGCAAATTTTTCTGATGTAAAACTTTTGCCACCTTCGTCTAGCAACACCAATACATCACTGTTTTCTAGTTTTTGCAATATCAATTTTCCTTCTTCTTCCTTTATCTTATCGGGGTTGGGTTTGCTACCTATCTTTACATCGGGCAATACCAAGAGTTCTACAGCAATATAATGTTTTAGCCTTTTCAGGTATTTTTCTATGCCCTCGAGCAAATACGCTTCATCGGTTTTGCCTATGGCTATTAATTTTATTTTCATGCTAATAACACTCGCTTTCGGGCTTGGTGAAGGTGGCGATTTTTACCACCAACTTTGATACGAAATAATTTTTCTGTGGCTGGAGACTTGCAAGTCCTTTTGCAATTTTTGGAAGATAAATTTGTGTTGAAGGAACAATCCA
>JAAFID010000046.1 GCA_013297765.1 Cytophagales bacterium
ACCGATTGGAAAATTTAACTTTATTAAAGCATGAAATATAAAATAATTTTTAGCTTGTTTTTGCTCTCCTTATTGAGCCAAGGATACGCACAGAACACCCCACTGCCAAAGCATGACGAGGTCATCACTATCACTACCCCGCTAGGCGATATGGTGGCGATTTTGTTTGATGCTACGCCAAAGCATAAGGCCAACTTTATTAAACTGGCGAAGGAAGGATATTACAATGGCACTACTTTTCACCGCATCATTTCTGATTTTATGATACAGGGCGGCGACCCAAATTCTAAAGATTCCATAGCTGACAACGATGGCATGGGTGGGCCTGGCTACACCTTGCCCAATGAAATTAACCCCAAATTGAAACATGAATTTGGCCGTATAGCCGCAGCCCGTATGGGCGATGGGGTGAACCCTAACAAAGAATCTAGCGGCTCACAATTTTACATTGTACAAAATCATCAAGGAACACCTCATTTGGACAATGCCTATACTGTATTTGGTCAAATTGTTTCAGGCATAGAAGTGATAGACAAAATAGCCGCACAATCAAAAAACTTCAGAGACCGTCCCGAAAAAAATATTGTAATTACCATGAAAGTAAAGAAAATGAAACGCAAGAAAGTGGAGCGGAAATATCACTGCAAAGACCTGTATCTGCTGCAAACCCAATAAACAATCGCATTGATGAAGAAAGATATTATTTTCCCTACAGTCGAGGGTATTTCCATTGCAATTTTAAAAGATGATACCGATAGCACCTCGCCACTTTGGCAAGTGTATTTAATCAATACCAATAATTACGATATTGCCAATGTTACCATTTGCTCTAATGGATACGGCAACAATAGCGAGGGCATATTTCAAGAAACTTCTACCTTGCGTTACTTCATTCAGTCTATAGCCGCACAGCAATACGAGTTGATAGAGCCTATTGATGCTGGAGTATTTCACCTAAACAATGAATATTGGGTCAGTTATTTTGTAGGCGATTTGATGTACGACAAGCGATTTGTATTCGTACCCGACACCATCATCGAGGCAAACTTTACTACCATTCCCATAATTGGAAAAATGGGGGTGTTGCATGGATAGTTGCTGCCGTTGAATATAAAAAACAAACATGCTATTAACCTATGGAAGTAATAGTATATTTACTCATTAAATCGTTATCAAAATGAAAATTGAGAAGTTAAGGGTAAAGAATTTTAAAGTCTACCAAGAAGTGGAGATAAAAGACTTGCCAAATCTTTGCGTTTTTGTTGGAGCGAATGGATCAGGCAAATCTACTTTGTTTGATGTCTTTGGATTTTTAAGCGACGCTTTAAAAAGCAATGTTAAAACTGCACTAAATAAGCGTGGGGGTTACAAAGAAGTATATTCAAGAAATGGCGTAGGGGCAATTGAATTTGAAATAAAATTTAGAAACCCAGATGTCAAAGGAAAAAAGCAACCCTTAATTACTTATGAACTTGCAATTGAATTAATAGAAGGCACTCAAATTCCATTCATCTCTAAAGAAGTATTGAGCTATAGACGTGGAAATTTTGGAAGGCCATTTAGATTTCTAGAGTTTACAAACGGAAAAGGCTTAGCTATTATCAACGAAGATGAATTTGAAAGTGCTAAGCAAGAATTTCAAGAAAAAAGAGAGGAACAAACTCTTGATGCAAGCGATATTCTTGCTATCAAAGGTCTAGGGCAATTCCAAAAATTCAAATCCATCAGTTCCTTTAGACGGTTATTAGAAAACTGGTATGTTTCCAATTTTCAAATTCATGCAGCTCAAAGTATCGAAGACACTGGCCTTAGCGAGCATCTTTCCACTTCTGGTAATAATTTGGCTCAAGTAACAAAGTATATTTTTGAAAATTATCCCAAAATTTTTCAATCTATTTTGGATAAAATGAAATCCCGAGTGCCAGGGATTGAAAAAGTAGAAGCATCTGAAACGGAAGATGGTAGAATCGTTTTGAAATTTAGAGATGGAAGCTTTAAAGACCCTTTCATTTCCAGGTTTGTTTCCGATGGTACTATAAAGATGTTTGCTTATTTAGTATTGTTATACGATCCGCAGCCTCATCCCTTACTTTGTATTGAAGAGCCAGAAAATTATTTGCACCCTGAATTATTGTTAGAATTAGCTGAAGAGTTTAGAGAATATGCAAACAAAGGCGGTGGACAGGTATTTATATCATCGCACTCTCCCGATTTTCTAAATGCGATAGAGCTACCAGAGCTGTTTTGGTTAAACAAGAAAAGTGGACATACTACCATTCAAAGAGCTTCTGATGATAAAATGATTGCTAGTTTATACAAAGAAGGTGAGCCTTTGGGAGCATTGTGGAAACAAGGTTTTTTAGTTGGTAGTGGAATACAAACTTTGGATGCCCCCAAATATTATGAATAGATTAGAGATTTTGGTGGAAGAAAAATCTATGGAAGAGTTTTTAAGAATATTCTTACCTACGATTCTTCCAGCAAATTGGCAAATAAATGTCAACTGCTTTATTCGTAGTTTTGAAGGCAAAAACGATTTGCAAAAATGGCTTCCAAAGCAAATTAAAGTATTTTCTAATTGGCATGAACCTATAGGCGTTATAGTTTTGCACGACCAAGATAGTGCAGATTGTAAAAAATTAAAACAAAAAATAAGTGCACTCATTACCGATAATGGGACCGTGCCGCACTTGATACGAATTGTGTGCAAAGAACTTGAGGCATGGTATATTGGCGACTTCCAAGCAATACAATTAGCATATCCAAATATCAATGCCGACAGCTATATTCGTAAAGCAAAATTTAGAAATCCTGATTTATGCAATGCGGCCGATGAACTTAAAAAGATTTTGCCCGAAATTCAAAAAACAAGTGCAGCAAAAAAGATTAGTCCATTTTTGAAATCCGAAAATAATAAATCAGAAAGTTTTCAGCAGTTTGTTACAGGAATCAGAAATTTTTTAAAACCATCTGAAATATCAATTCGCCGCAATTAGCAAGCCCATAACATACATGACCGAATTTCACCAGCTAAAAAATATTCTATTCATAGACATAGAAACTGTGTCCACTTTTAAAACCTTTGCGATGCTAAGCGATAGAATGCAGGCTTGCTGGCAACACAAGTCGCAACGCATAGCACCAGAGCTTGACCCCAGCCAAGCCTATACCGACAAGGCCGCTATCTATGCCGAGTTTGGTAAAGTAATTACCATATCTGCGGGCTATTTTTATACCCATGATGGATTACCGGCTTTGAAAATCAAGTCTATATTTTCTCATTCTGAATATGAAGTACTCACTAGTTTCAACGAACTCATTGCCAAATTTCCAGCTGACAAATTGAGGTTATGTGCTCACAATGGAAAGGAATTTGACTACCCCTATTTATGTCGTCGCATGGTGGTGAATGGCATTGAACTTCCAAAAATACTGGACATTGCTGGTGCAAAACCTTGGGAAATAAAACACCTTGACACCATGGAAATGTGGAAATTTGGCGACAAGAAAAGTTATACATCGCTAGAGTTATTGGCTGCAACGCTAGAGGTTCCTAGTAGTAAAACAGGAATAGATGGCAGTCAAGTGGGCATGGTGTACTACCAAAAGAACGACCTCGAGCAAATAGCAGCGTATTGTTCGCAAGATGTATCTACCACCGCACAGATTTTTTTACGCATGCACCAGTTGCCTTTAATAGCCGAAGAGCAAATTACGTATCTATAATTTATTTCAAATTAAAATTAGCATACGCTTCCATGCCATGTTCTTTATAATCCAGCCCCATCAATTCATCGTCTTCTTGGATACGCAAGCCCATTATTTTTTTCAATGTTCCAAATATTACCGCCGACATGGCAAATGCAGCAACACCAGCAGCAAATATGCCAGTTAATTGAGTAAACACTTGGTCTATACCCGCCTTACTACCAAATATCCCGACAGCAACAGTACCCCAAATGCCACATACCAAATGTACAGAGAGTGCACCTACAGGATCATCTAGCTTTAGTTTGTCGAACAGGATGACAGAAAAAACGACTAAAATACCTGCTATACTACCAATCAATACTGCATCTAATGGGTTCATGAGGTCTGCACCAGCCGTAATGGCTACTAGACCAGAAAGAATCCCATTCAATACCATACTCAAATCATATTTTTTACTAAGTACATAAATAGTAAGCGATGCTGTAACCCCTCCAGCAGCCGCCGCTAACGTGGTAGTAACCAATACCAGCGAAACTGCACCAGGGTCGGCCGAAAGCACCGAGCCTCCATTAAACCCATACCAGCCAAGCCATAGCATAAAAGTACCAATAACAGCAGAAGTCATACTGTGACCTGTGATAGGCGTTATTCTGCTACTACTATTATACTTGCCTAGGCGAGGTCCCACCAAAATAACCCCAGCCAAGGCTGCCCAACCACCTACCGAATGTACCAAAGTAGATCCTGCAAAATCATGAAAACCAATGGTATTTAGCCATCCTCCGCCCCATTTCCAACTGCCAATAATAGGATAGACTAAGGCAACAAATACAACAGAAAAAATCAGAAAAGTATTGAGTTTTATTCTTTCGGCCACAGCTCCAGAAACAATGGTAGCACATGTTGCAGCAAACATTCCTTGAAAAAGAAAATCAGTCCAGTAGGTATAGCCTATATTGTATTGCCTAGTATTGCCATTGATGGGTTCGTGCAGGCCAAAACCAGAAAATCCAAAAAAATCCATGCTTGTACCTACCGCAAAGCCAGGATACATGAGGCCAAAACCGCATAGTGCAAAAGTAAGCAACCCAATACCAGGAATTACTGTATTTTTAAACAGCACATTGGTCGTGTTTTTAGCTCTAGTAAGTCCCGATTCTAGTGTGGCAAAACCCAAGTGCATAATGAAAACTAATGCCGAAGCTATCATCATCCATAGATTGTTGGTGCGAAAAGTACTATCGGCAACTGCCTTTTTCAAAGCCTCAATCTCCAAAGCTGATTTTGATAATGCAATATTGGTAAGATGAATAGAGTCTGCAATAGCTTGATTAAAAAGAGAATCTGCTTCGATAAATGTAATTTCCGTAAAAAATACCATGTGATTTAATGTTTAAGATTGACTTATTCTAAGGGCTTGATCAATAGTAGAAACATATATTTTACCATCGCCAACTTGACCTGTATTTGCCGATTTAGTAATGACTTCCACCACCTCATCTGCATCAATGCTAGGAACCACTATTTCCAAAACTCTTCTAGGCACTACTGCAGCATTAACAATAGAAGTACCTCTGTAAGAGCCTTTATTTTCATTTTGAAAGGTAACACCATTGACTTCATAATAGGTAAAATATTCTACTCCAATATCGTGAAGGGCTAGACGAACTTCATCAAACTTTGAGGTGCGTATAATGGCTTGTATTTTTTTCAACATATTACCTGTTTAATGGAAAAATTCTATTTTATACTTTTAGATTAATATTTAAATATTCATATATATTAATTTAATAAATAAAATTTAAATAATATCATTTTGTCATTAATTTATGGTTAAATATATTTTTATTATTAAAAATAATAAAAATATAACTCGAAATTATAACTTGATTTTATATAAAATGTATTATTTAATTATATTTATCATTAAATAGTGACTAAATTAATATCTCAATAATAATTAACAAATATATAAATATTTCTATATCAAGAGACATTTAATAGTTAAATAAAGGTAATATAAATGCAAATTATCAATGAAAAATATTAAGCATCATGCTATAATAGTGACCTGTAATGATAAGGAATCATTAGAGCTAGTGAGAAGCGAAGTTTTGCGTTTATACAAGTCAAATATGGAAGCAAAAAACGGTCATCAATTGGTAAGTCCCATTATTGATAGTTTAATCAATAGATTTTCCTCTTTTTTTATTGCCCCTGATGGTAGCAAAGAAGGCTACGATGCCTCTGACGATGGAGATAAAGTAAGGAAAAAAATAGTAGAGTTTCTTCGCTCGCTAGACGAACCTGATGGTACCAATTCCATCAAATTTGTAGAAGTTTTTTTTGGTAGCGACGAGGGTTTAGCGGCTGTAGAAGCAAATAACTAGCTTATTAGATAAAGAAAATAGTCAATATATAACATCGGTAACTTATTTTATTCTAATTCAGCAATATTTTTATCATTAGCAATCAATTGACTTTCAATGCTTTTCCCCTCACCTAGCAAATAACCATAAGGCTGTAATTGGGTTACATTATCGCATAATACTTTCAGCATTCCTGTAATGGGAATAAACAAAATCATACCCATTACCCCCCACAAGCTTGCCCCTATTATTAATGCTACCGTGGCTGCCAATGGGTTAATGCTTACACTAGACCCCACTACCTTAGGCGTGATAAAATTATTGTCTAAAAATTGCACAAATGTACATACACCAACAACACCTACAGCATACCAAGCACTATCTTTGGTAAGTAAGGCAATGATTATAGGAAATATACTTCCTATCATCACTCCTACATAAGGCACCACGTTGAGAAATGCAGCAAGTGTACCAAAAAGTATCGCATGCTTTAACCCCAATATCAAAAATCCAGTAGAATTGAGTACCGACAAGATGAGTATATCAATCAGTATTCCTTTAATGTACAATTGAGAAACCTTGCTTACTTTGTTCATAATAGAAAAAATCTTTTCATGATATTGATTTTCTGTTAATAAGGAAACAAAATAACGAAACCTATCGCTATAATAAGTAATGAAAAATATATAGATAGGAATCAAAGCCAAGTCGGCAAGTACTGCACCAGTAGCCGAAAAAATATTCATAATGTAGGTACTGGCATCGTTGCCCAAATCTGAAACTTTTTGATCTACCCAAACAGATTGTTCTTTGCGGCTAAAATTTGCACGGGTTTCTATGAAATTTTGTAAATCGTCTAGCTTTACTTGAAGACTCTTTTCTAACTCTGGCAAATCTTCTTTGAAAGAAAGGATTTGATAAATAAAAAAGTACAAAAGCCCCACTACCACTATCAATGCCACTAAGATACTGACCAAAATAGCAATCGATTTAGGCCAACGCTTGGTTTGTAACCAATCAGAAATAGGAAAAAGGAGAAAGGTAAAAAAAATAGCTACAGCAATGGGAATTAAAATTTCACTAGCCACGCTAAGACTGTAGCATAGCATAATGGTTATCGCCAAGAAGAAAAATATTTTTACATAGCGAGGCATTTGAAAATCTAACATAAGTATTAATTTAAAAAGAAATATAACCTATTTTGAAATTTGTAAAATCATGATGGCGGCCTAAAATATCATTCCATCGGTACTTTTGCATCCATGCAAAATTTATTTTGAAATCTGATTTTTTACTATTTCTACCACTTTTGCTACATCTGAATCTATATCGCCTCCATTATTATCTATCACCACATCAGAAATCAATTTGTAAGGAGCAATATAGTATTCATACATAGGCGTAACGTGATGTTGAAATCGATAAATTACGTCTTTGCTATCGTAGCCGCGTTCTATTGCATCACGTTGTATTCTGCGTTGTAGTTTTAAGTTTTCTGGAGCATCTACAAATACTTTCAAATCTATCCACTGATACATTGTGGGATGATGCAATAGCAACAACCCTTCTAAAACCAGCACAGCCGCAGGGCGAAACACTATTTCTGTAGCTAGTTTATTAGGGTTGTTGTACACGTATTCTTGTTTATAAATTGTATTTCCAGCCTGTAGTTTAAGTATATCGCTACAAAAACTTTGAAGGTCTATAGATGCTAGCGTATCAAAGTTTTGTATTCCATTGTCATCGTAGGGTTGCAGGTGTCGAGGTAAGTAATAATGGTCTTGCGACAGGTGGCATATATTTTCCATACCTATCGCATTTATTATTTTTTTGCATACAAATGATTTGCCTGCACCACTTCCACCTGTTACCGCTACTACATACATTTATTTTATCTGTTTTTTTAAAAAGTCAATTAATGCCGCTACCGCCTTGCCTCTATGACTAATGGCATTTTTGGTCCCCATATCCATCTCGGCAAATGTTTGGGTATAACCTACAGGTACAAAAATAGGGTCGTAGCCAAAACCATTTGCTCCAAGTTTTTCTTCTATAATTTTACCCGAGGCGATACCTTCAAAATTATAATACTTACCATCCAACACTAGTGTAACGACTGTTTTGAATCGTGCCAATTTATTTTCAAATGGTTTTAAATTATGTAATAACAAATTCATGTTATCTTCTGCTATACACTGGCTACCAGCATAGCGTGCAGAATATACACCTGGAGCATTGTTTAGGGCAGCCACCTCCAAACCTGTATCATCGGCAAAGCAATTTACCCCATACTTTTCCCATATATATTGTGCCTTCAGTCTTGAATTTTCTTCTATAGTAGTGCCTGTTTCTGCAATATCTTCAGTACAGCCTATGTCTTCCAAACTTTGCAAATAAAAATCATTGCCCAGTAAGGCTTGTATTTCTTTTAGTTTGCCTTGGTTATTGGTTGCAAAGCAAAGAGGTGTCTTATTCATAATATATATCAAATTAATTTTACAATGACGTAAAACTTAAAAAAGGTATTGCGTAGCACTTACCAACCCATTGCAAATTAAAAAAAAAACAGTACATTTGAAGTTCGAATAAATATAAACGTGGACGTGTTCCACACAAACCAATTACAATATGCCTGTTAAAATCAGACTGTCGCGTCGGGGACGCAAAAATTTGGCGCTATATGATATCATCGTAGCAGACTCAAGATCACCACGTGATGGTAAAATCATTGAGAAAATAGGAACATTTAATCCTAACAAAAACCCAGTAATCATAACATTAAACGATGAAAAAGCCTTGCAATGGTTGATGAATGGTGCACAACCAACCGACACTACTAGAAAAATACTTTCTATGAGAGGGGTAATGTTTAAAAAACATTTGCAAGTAGGGGTAAACAAAGGTGCAATCGCACAAGAAGTTGCAGACCAAAAATTTGCAGCTTGGCTAGAAGCCAAAGAAACATCTAATACAAATGCAATTTCTTCATTGAGCGACAAAAAAGAAACAGCTAAAAAAGAGCGTTTGGTAGCGGAAGCTAAAGTAAACGCTGCTAGACAAGATGCTTTATTAGCTAAAAACAATGCAGCACTTGCTGCAATTGCCGAGGCAGAAGCTGCTGCTCATGCTGCTGCCAACCCAGTTGCTGTGGAAGAAGTAGCTGCTGCACCAGTAGCTGAAACAACCGCAGAACAAGCAGTAGAAGAAACCCCAACACCCGCAGAGTAATTTACCCAAACATCATGACGGTAGATGCTTGTTTCGAATTGGGCAAAACATTAAGACCACATGGTACAAAAGGAGAATTACTAATCGGCTTAGCGGTAGATAAGCCAGAACATTATGTTAAAAAGGAATCAGTATTTATTGAAATCAATAAAAAACTGGTTCCTTTTTTTATTAAAAAAATGACCCTACTGCAAAACAGCAAAGCCATACTGCAACTAGAGGATATTGCCAACGAAGAAGAGCTGAATCTACTGCTCAACTGTTCGCTATATCTTCCCCTAACCGATTTGCCTACCTTGGGCAAAGGGCATTTTTACTACCACCAAGTGCTAGACTATGATGTGGTAGATACAAACCTAGGAAAATTAGGCAAAGTAGCACAGATATATGAAATGCCAGGGCAAGATATGGTAGAAATGACCTATCTAGAAAGTGAAGTATTAATACCCATTAGCGATAATATAGTGCTGAATGCCGACCATGAAAAAAAAGAACTGTATGTAAACCTGCCCGAGGGTTTGCTAGAAGTGTACCTACAACCACAGCCCGAACAGCCCGACGATGCGGATTGATATCATCACTTGTTTGCCCAAATTATTGGATAGTTTTTTCAACCAATCTATACTAAAAAGAGCACAGGAAAAAAACCTAGCCCAAATAATAGTACACGACTTGCGTGACTATACCACTTACAAACATAAACAAATAGACGACTATGCCTTTGGTGGCGGTGCTGGCATGGTGCTGATGATAGAGCCTATAGACAACTGCATTTCGCACCTGAGAGCACAACGCCAATACGACGAGGTGATTTATATGACACCCGACGGTGAAAATTTTTCACAGCCCCTCGCCAATCAATTTTCGATGTTTGCAAACATCATCATCCTTTGTGGGCATTATAAGGGAGTAGATGAGCGAGTACGTGAGCAATTTATCACTAGAGAGATAAGCATAGGCGACTATGTATTATCGGGCGGCGAGTTGCCAGCAGCAGTAGTTTCAGATGCATTGATTAGGCTAATACCCGGTGTGCTTTCTGATGAAACCTCTGCTCTTACCGATTCTTTTCAAGACAACCTACTGGCACCACCAGTGTACAGCCGCCCTGCCGACTACAAAGGGTGGGTAGTACCCGATGTATTGCTATCTGGCCACGAAGCCAAGATAAACCAATGGCGAGTAGATCAAGCCACGGAAAGAACCAAAGTACGCCGACCAAATATGCTGGAATAGTATATTGTGATGAGTAATCGTGAAAGTTGGGAGACATTTCCCTTTTTATAATTTCCGTAAGTCGAAAACGTATGTCATTATATAGCAAAGTTACCAACTCATTTACTAAATCAATTAAGTTGTTTTGGGATGCAATTGTAAAATGAGCATTCATATCGATAGGTTGAAATACAATTTCAATTCTTGTGAGCCAGTTTGTCTGTACGCATACTATTAAATGAGCCACCACTTCTTTTGCAGACCAGGTATTTTCTCCCTCATTTACTTCGATCCATTTCTCACTTAGATTTCATCGTAAACTGGTGATTACATTGGGTGTATTTTTTAATATTTGAACAGGCTGTTCTAAATCAAATTGCACTTCCATCGTTCTTTTTGTTTAAAAATTCATCGGTAAAATGACTACGTTCTTTCTGTTTTGAGAATTTTTCAGAATTATAGGCATTAGAGCTTCCCCTTGAGATTGAAAGGGAATTCCATTTGCCTGCACACATCTTTCCTATAAAAACAATTTGACCTATGTGATAGGGATAATGTGCCAACTGACGATTAATGGCTTCCAATACGGTATGACCTTGATTTCGGATGTAGATAATTTTTTCAAGGTCGGTATCAGTTAAGGAATTTAAGGTTTCAAAAAAGACATTCCAACCTTGGTTCCATAACTCAAGCATTTCTTCCTTTGTGTTTATGACGTTTTCAAACTCTGCATCACGATTTCGCCATTCTTTTTCGCCATCTGTGGTTAAAAAATCTGTCCATCGAGAAATCATGTTACCGCTTAGATGTTTCACAATCGTTGAGATGCTATTTGATTCTTCATTATATCTCCAAAAGAATTGGTCTTCTGTGATTTGTGGAAAAGTTTTGTCGCCCAACATTTTATAATATTCAAATTGCTTTATAACACTTTCCAAATAATTTGAATTCATTGTTGTTTCTTTTTGTTGTAAAATGTGAATAATGTTTTTTTATTTCACTTTTTTTAAATTCATTAGACGATTGCTCTCTGTCGTATTTGCCATAAACACGCAAAATGCTAAGAACTTTTAATGTATAGTCTTTGAATATTTTATCAAATCCTATTTGCATTGATTTTTGATGCTTTTCATTGGTTCTCCATTTTGATATGGCTTCTTCATTTCTCCAAGTTTGAATAGCCACCATTTTGTTTTCGTTTTCTTTGCTTGTAAAACAATTAAGAGATATAACCATTAGGTTTCGCTTCCATATTCAAATGGGCTTATTTCATACCCTCTTTGAGAGTTACTTCAAATATTGCTGTAATTATATTTTATTGATAAATGTTATAAGATTCCATTTCTTAACTCATTTAAATAAATAAATTCAGGTGATTGAACGCCTGCATCGGCTCTGATTTTCACAAGTAAAGGTGATTCAAAAAAGGTCTTTGCTGCTTCATGTGAGCACCATTTAGAGAAATGAACAACTTTATTAGTATCATTTTGGAAGATTAAAACTTGATAGGATATTTCACCTGCCTCTTTTCTAATTTGGGCTGCATTGTCAAATATTGTTTCCCATGCTTTGTAATCTTCCACTTCATGAATGATGAGCATGTATTTACTACTATTTAGTACTACTAAAATATGTTGTAAATGTCTTTGGGTATGATAAAGCAAAAAGTATAACCAATCTACCACGGTCATGTCACCCAAATATGGATGCTTAAAAACTCTGCTATCAATTATTATTTTACCAGTTTGTAAGTCCTTTTTAAAAGCTTCTCGATGAGTTTTAAATATTGATTTAAAGTATATTATATCTTGAATATCACCTTTGGGTTTAAGACTTTCAATCGTGGTGATTTTCTTGTTAATTGAGTTTATTAGAACTTCGTATAATTTTCCCTTTCCAATAATTTCATCAGACTGGCTAAGTTCATTTGATGGCTTAATTATGATGTTAACAATTGTTCTTTCTGTGATAAGAATATGTTCGATAATTTCTAAAATATTCCACTTGTCTTTTTCCTTATGCGTAAGTTGTTGTATTGTACTTGACCCTAACGCGTTTAATAATTCATTTTGCGTTTTTTCTAGCTCGAAAATGTAGTTCTGTATGTTCATCACTTTTGTTTTATTGCCTTTAATATTTTTACTCTTTCTTCAAATGTCGATTCTTCAATCTGGCTACAAATGCTTGTGAAGAAAAGCTTGTATTCATCGGAGTGCTTTATGCTTTTTTGGGTTTTAATATTAAAATGCACCAAAACTGTCCACATGATTGCCTTTAAATGCCTTTTGAATTCGTCCCACATAAGAGCCTCAACTACTAAACTTGAATCTGAAAATGAAATCAAACGTGTTTCTACACACACTATTTCAGACCAAACTGCCGGATATAGATAAGAAATTTGATTTTGAGCCAGAACCCAGCCAATTCCTTCTGATTTAGCAAGTTTTGCAGTATCAAAGTTATAGTTTTCAATAAGTTGCTCAGTTCTGGCAGCAATAAGATAGTCTATGTACCTTGAATTATTAAGATGATTGTAAGGATCACAATCGTGATACTGAACCCTCATATTACTTTCTAATTCTCTCTTTAATTCATCCATTTTGTTAGCATTATTATACCGAACGGTATATTCTTAGTTAATTTTTTTTAGTTATTCATTTGTAAAATTAATTTCTCTAGAAATTTCATAGCCAAATGTAGCTCTTTCGAACGATTTGTTACTTTGGCTTGCATGATGGCGCCTTCAACTATCGACATCATGACTACTGCAAATTCAGTAGAGTTTGTGTTTTGTGTTATCTCGCCTCTTTGAATTCCTCTTTTAATTTGATTTTCGATTGAATTTTTCCAAAATTCTAATGCATTAGCAGCCCTTTCTCTTAATTGAGGATGAGTATCATCAGATTCAGTTGAAGTATTTAAAATAGGGCACCCTGATTTTAAAAAGGGTATGTTCAGAAACTCACGATATACCTTTGGATATACCAAAAGACGTTCTATGGCGTTGTCTGTTGCTAAAATTTGAGCTTTTATATATTGTGAAATCTGATTGAAATTGAAGTCAAATGCAGCTAAAGCAACTTGATCTTTATTTTCAAAATTGCCGTAAATACTTCCTTTAGTAAGTCCCGTAGCATATTCTAAATCTGAAAGAGATGTACCAGCAAAACCTTTTTCATTGAAAACTGGTGCTGTTCTTTCAATTATGAACTGCTTTGTTCTTTCGGATTTGGACACTTCTTTATTCATACAGATGCAAAGATATACAAAATATACCGAACGGTATAATTTATTCTGGCAAAAATTGATGCCTATCGATTGTAAAAACCCAAAGTTTGTTATTTCTATAGTCTCTCGCTGAAGCCAACGCCCGTCGATGCACCTTTATTAGCAGACCTCCGCCCGATATTCATGATGAAAATGAGGTTTACTAATAAAGATAGTTGTTCTAAAATATGTACTTACTGCTCATCTTTAGCTGAAAACAAAGACCATGATATTGATTTTGCTCGTTAATTCAAACAACGGTGGGACGTCATTCATGTATTAAAAAAATGATTGTTAATTAGTTAATTTTGATTTGGGGTTAAACTTAGGCACAGGAAGGATAATGAGTAGCATTGCATTTAAATAACAAAAGCCAACTAAAAAGTTGGCTTTTGTTAGGGTGTACCAGGAGCGGGAATTGAACCCGCACGTTCTTACGAACACAAGATTTTAAGTCTTGCGTGTCTACCAATTCCACCATCCCGGCATTAGAAAGTACTTGCACTCTCTATAAAATAAAAACCTCGCTAAAACGAGGTTTTTTTGAGCAAGAAACGGGGTTCGAACCCGCGACCTCGACCTTGGCAAGGTCGCGCTCTACCAACTGAGCTATTCTCGCATTACTTTTAGAACTAATGAGGATGCAAAGATACTTATTTGATTATAATTGTCAATACTTAGTACAAATAATTTCCTAAAAAAATGAATGTTTTTTGCAAAAATGAATTTATCTATTTGAAAATCATATTTTAAAAAGCTATCTTTAGTTATTGGCAATACTTGCCGATGCTGTGGTGTGCTTGCCGTGAACCCAATATGGATGCACTGTGCCAGTCTTTGCAAGCGGCTACTGTTAGTTTCAGTTTGTATTTACTCATACCTCGGCCATATAACCATTGCGGTTGGCTTGGCTTTAGTTGCAGTGCAGTGTTAAAATTGTTAACGCTAGACTTGAAATTTTTCAACTGAAATTCACATAAACCTAAACCAGCATAAGCTTCCGCAGCCTTTGGCTTGAGGTCAATTACTTTTTGATATGCTACTTTGGCTAATTGATAATGCTCTTTGCCATGAAAATTGATTTCTGCAATATAAAACCATGCACTGTCATATTTAGGAAAACGATATACGCAACTATCTAGGTATTGCAATGCCTTTGTAGCATCGGGTAGTAAGATGGCAATTTTAGCGGCTTCAAAATAGTAACTAGCCAAAGGCGTACCCAGAGCAATCGCCTGATTCAAATCATAAAGAGCCATTTTATGATTTGCAAGAAACCGACTTTGTAGCAGACCTCTTTTGTAATATGCATTGGCATATTGTGGGTCAAAGGTGATGGCTTCGGAATAGGCGAGAAACGCTGCTGTGATGTCTTGCTTTTTTTCGTAATCAATACCACTTACATAAGCTTCTTTGGCTGCTAAGCTGTTCATAAACCCATAAAAATAGTATCCGACTACTGATATTATAATCAAGAAGCCAATGACCACCGTGGCAATTTTGACATTAGAGGGTTGCACAGTAGCCTTCCATCGCTTGTTTCTATTAGCATTCAGTGGTGGTGGAGCTATGGGATGGTTTGGATTATCGAGATGCTCTCTTTTAAAATCATACGACATTCGTTTCCAAGGGTCAGAAAGCGTTTGGTAAGCCATTCCTATATTTTTAAAAATCTCTTCGCTTGCAGGGTCTCCTATGTTTTTATCGGGATGATGTATTTTTGCAAGGCTCTTATATGCAGATTTTATCTGTGCATCGGTGGCGGTTGGGGCTACTCCTAGTATTTTATAATAATCTGTGAACATTTGTGGTGATTGTCAATTACAGATTACTGATACGGAACGCATTTTTTGCCCACAGGATTAAAAAATGTGCCTAGACTTTTAATTATAACTAGTGCAGCAGGTATTCCAATGATAGATACAAACAAAAAGAATATTTGGAAAAGAGCAATAATAGTAAACAAAATGCCAAAGGGAATATATAAAATCATAATCAAAGTGGAATAGGCTTCCCAAATAGCACTTACTACTCCGCTCGATTCAGTTTTATTAACCATTGAGTTGCCAAAAGGCCACAATAAAAATTTACCTAGCTCTATTAAACCCAAACCAATAGGTGCAGCAACAATGGTAATAGTTAAGAATAGTCCAAAAAAGTAAATTATGAATGCTGATACAAATCCAAAACAGGGGAAATGCCATAAAAGGTTACCGATTAACTTCATTGATTTGTATAATTTTATAAGTCTTGTGGCTATTAAGCAATGCCCCCGTTTGACTGGTTGCTGGACTCCATAGATAGTGATTTGTAAAATACAGAAGGAATTATTATTTAACCCAGATGCTAATTACAAAGTAATGTGATAAATATAAGAAGTTGTAACGATACAATTTCTATTTGACAAATAATTTTTCCTAAAATGAATATTATACAACTAACCTACGACAAAGTAAACCGCAACTGCAAGCCAAACATGGTTACACCTCTACGAAACTGACTAGAAATACGGGGTATGTTTACATTTCGGTCGAAGTAAAACATGACCGTAACCCGCTGGCTAATCATATAGGTTACAGTGGGGCGTAGCTGTACGGTTATGTTTCCTGCGGTAATGGTACTAGCCCCATTGATATTCCGTTGTATGGTAAGATTGTCTCGCACTGTAAGATCTACTTTGAAGGTGGCTTCGTTTTTCAGTGGCGGTATTTGTCTGCCCTGCCATTTGAATGGAAATTTAAGTCCTGTTTTATTCCATCCAAAGCCAAAGGTAAAGCCTTGACTACGAGTTTCCTGTACTTGGGCATTGGCCATGGAGAGTGTAAGTCCTCTATCTCTGATATACTGAATGTTGTAAGATGCCTTTCCTTTGGTTCGCACATTAATTCCTATCAGTGGCGAAAATGATTCTTTGATGCTAATCATATCCATAGTATATACAGGCACATAATTGCTATTTTTCTTCATGTTTGGTGGCAAAGAATTGCTAGGGTCACTAAATGGATTGATGCGATCGTTGCCATACACATTGGCCGATGTAAAGGTAGAAACGGCATAGCTACCATTGTAGGTATGTGACAGCGTAACACCAGTAAACCATTTTTTTAGCAATTTCAATTTGCTAAGCCCTGTATAGTTGATAGACCAGTTGGGTAGCGGTATGGCAGGAAATGGGTTTGTCTTTGCTCTACTGATGTCTTGCCCACGGTAGCTGGCGAGGAATGCTGGAACTAGAATGTCTTGAGAGTTTAGCCCTAATAGAGAATCTTGCAGTACGCCACCACTTTCTGTGATAAGTTTACTTTTTACGATTCTTCTATTGTTTTCAAAATCGGTGAATGCTTGCGACGATGTAGGGTCATCGGAATTGCCAACACTGCCTTTGAATGCCGAGCCAAGAAATATCATGGAAATATTGTAGCCGCCCGTCATTACTGGGTTGGATGATACAAATTCGCCCCTTGTTTTATCAAAATGAAATAATTCGCTGTAGTTATTGGTTTTGTCTCTATTCATTTTCAGCGTAATGTTGAAGTCTCGAATGGGGTCGAGGGTAGTTTGGGCACTAAAAGATTCTCTATGGGTATAGGTGTATTGGTCGGTGAGCAAGGAACTATTGCCAATTAAGTTTCTGTTGGCAAGGTTGCGCAACGTTCCATAATCTTGCCAGCCGAGTACAAATGGCAACATAATATTAGAACCTTCTTGCCTATCTAGGCCAAATACATTGGCAGTGCCTTTGTAGCCAGGCAGTTTTGTGCCTTCTGTTATTTTGTAAGAAAGACTAATTCGTTTGGCACTCATAGCAAGGCGTAATATACCTTTGATTGCTTTTAATTCCCTTGGCGGTGGTTCTTTTTTTGCAGTATCTAGCTTTGGGTCTGTTACTGGAGGCTTTTCTGGCTTAGGTGGTGGGTTCAGTATTTCTCTTAAAAATTTAACTTTATTGTAAATTCTGTCAAGGCTTATATTACCATTCATACCCATATCTCTGGTATTTTGTGCCAGCAAATTGCCCATGGTATCTCGCTGACCGTTGGCACCTGCCACCCAAGCAAATGTACCTGTATAGTTCAGGTCTGTGCTTAGCCATTCTGTAATTGGCAATTTGTCAAATGGAATTTTATAGGTTGCATTGATGCTTTGGTTAAAGCCTTTGGTACGACCTAGTCTTTTTACATTGTTCCAAAGCACTTTGTTGTAGCCTGCACTATCAGGGCTACTAAAGGGTTCGTCGATAATGGCATTGGTATTTGCAGTGTAATTGATGTTGATGCTTCTGGTCAGCGACCATACCAAACCATAAGTTCGCACAAAGGTGAATGCTTTTTCATAAAATGCGTCTTGCAGAATTCCATCTAATGGGTTGCCTTCATAAAACTGGGTCTTGGTAAGTCTGCGGTTTAGGTCGCCACGAATATTTATACTTGTGGGTAAAAAGCTAATGTTTAAATCTTTGATTAATTTGAGATAGGGCGATTTTAAGAATTTTGACTCTTTGAATGGTTCAAACGGTTTGGTAGGATTATTGAAAGTATAGCCTACTCCTCCAGTATATATTTTATTGTAATATTCGGCTATGCTAGAGTTGGTGCGGGTGGTCACATTGTATCCAACCGATAAAGAAAGATTTTCTACATCATAAAAATGCGACTTGGCATCGGGTCGGGTCTTTACCTTTTGAATATTGGTAAGGTTGATGCTTTTAATAATTTGTTCATCTACTACCAGCTTTCGATATTTCTCACGCCTTTGTAGGTCTTCTATATTTCGCAACGAAGAGGTTAGCAACACGTCGGGATCTAGGGGGTTGTATTTAGGAGAGATTACTCTAGTATTGTAACTGGCGAAAAACGGCAGCCTCAATCCAGCTTTTTGTGGCAAGAAACGGTCTAGTCCCATGTTGCCTTGTACGCCCCACTCTAGTGTATTTACTCGTTGTCGCTGCGATACCTTCTGGTCTATAGAGCCAAAGCCTACCCCAGTGTAGCGCAAGGTGGTGGTGATATTGGCTACATCGGCAAGTTTTATATTCATACGACCCGTAGTGGCCCAGCCGCCTTCCTCGACAAAATCGGTCAACCGCAATTCATTGACCCATATACAGCCTGACACAGGGTCTGTAGAGGTAGAATTGTTAGACATACCTATCATAATGACTTGTACCGAACTTAAATCTGGGTTTCCTTTTACGTAAACCTTTTTACCATCTACAAAGCCCCCGTAGCGCTGACTGAACGAAGTGCCACTGCGACCGTTTCTTTCTGCCTTAAGTTCAGGCAATGCTTTTAGGTTAATGTTTAGGTTGTTTTCTGCTGGCCACACTTCTTCTGCCGTGGGATTTACATTTGCCAAATCGGTAAATTTCAGGGGCACTTCTATTTCGTAATAGTTGTCGGTAAAATCGGTGCCTATGCGCACAAATGCTGAAAGGCTTCGTCTGTAAATTTCTGGTGCTGGCGATTCTGCATGCAAAAACATACGCAACCTGCCATAGTTTAACATATCTATATTTACATTTCTAAAAGCACTGGCTTGTGAACCACCTGTTAATCCTAGTGGTTCTTCATCCAAACAAAGTCGTAGCGATTGCTCGTTGAGCTGTCTGTAGTTTTGCGAGGTTACATCTTGGTCACGGCTAAATCCAGGAGGTACCAAGTAGGAGCTGGTTTTGTTTCTTATCCCCGTAGAATTTTCCTCTACATTTACCGTACTTACATTTATATTATTGGGTATTGCAATCTTAGAATTTTCTCCCTCTGCATTCTTTATATTTGCTTTATCATCGTAAGCTCTCCATTGGTTGGCAACTAGCTGCAAGCGAGCAAATCGAAGTATTATAGGCTCTTCAAAACCTGTCAAATACATACGGATAAATCGGATACTTTTGAACCCATCAATATCTCCCACCTTGGTAGAATTTCCTCTGATGGGAATTCTAAATTGCAAGTACTCTACTCCTTTAGAGTCGGTTTGCTTTGCTATAATATAGTTGTCTTTGTTGTTTGATTGAAAATTTTTGGGGTCAATGTCTATACCATATTCATAATAGTTGTTGGCTGTATTGATAGTATTGTCTTGGTTCAAATCTTCATTGTCGGGAAAGGTGCTGTTGGATGGAGTAAAGCTATTGACGGTTGACTCTGGCGAGTTGTTTTCGGTATTGCAATAATTCAGGTAACGTTGTAAAATAGATTGTTTTTTAATATCTGCACTGTCGCCCAAGTAATATTTAAAATCATCGGCCGATGGGTCGGCAAGTATGGCGTTTAAAGCCACGGGGTCAGTTACTTTGCCATTCAAACTTGCTAAGAAACTTGCATTAAATTTATCTTTTTCTTCTGCTGAGCTTACACCGTCTAGCCCTACATCTTGCCTTTGCCTTGCACCAGCTATTACTGGAAAGGCATTAGAAATATATTGTGTAGTAGGTACCCTTCCCCAATTGGTTTCTTTTGCTGGTCCTTTTAGTTTTGAGGCATCGTCGTATGGTAGTCCATTTTCAAACATGTGCTGCCCATCTTTTATCACATCTTCCGATATTTCACCCAAATTGATGTACAGTTTTCCCGAACTTTTTATTGGGTCAGGTACACGGTTTTGATTGGTTGGATTTTTACCATCTTCTGCAATAAGGTTTAATGGTATTTTGTATTCAGCTTCATTTTCTTTGGCAGTATAAAATGGGTTCATCATCCAAAATTCTAGGTATTGAATGTTGGCATTGTCAAAATCTATATCGTTGGTCAAGTTTCTTGTGATACCACCCCAGCTCATTCTTCTATTATAATCTAGTTTGCCATTGGTTGTAAGATTTGTGTTGTAGTTGTACGAACCACGTTCAGCGGGAAAGTAGGCCAAATCTAGTGTAGGTTCTTGCACAATAAGTACTGGATTGCTTTGATTTGGAAAAATTTCTTGGGGCAATATCTGCTTTATAAATATATTTTTCTTGTCATTTTCAGTGATACTATTTGGAACATTAGATGAGGAACTATTGTAAAAAACATTGTCGATAGTGTACCAAGAGAGTTTTGCTCTATGTCTAGCATACTGCACATTGTTTGATGGTGTATTAAAATCTTCATCCAACGTTGCCCGCTCTGCTGCTGTAAGCATAGGGTTGGTAATTTTTGGTGTAGCACTTAGCCTCCATTTGTTTACTTGGGTAGTAAGGTTAAATGGTGTTTCTGCACCTTCAAAATCATCGACAAATGATGTTCCATTTTCACCTTTGTCTATTACCTTGGGGTGACCAGGTATCAGTTGTGCTACCTCGCCCGAAAAAGTAATTTGGGTAGGTTCTTTGGTTTCCAGCAAAGGCAATTTGTCTATCA
>JAAFID010000047.1 GCA_013297765.1 Cytophagales bacterium
GGTAATGCCCTCTGAGGGTTTCGATGGTTTTTATATGGCAAGGCTGGTGCGGAAGAGGTAGGGGAGCTTTTATTTTTAAATGGAAAAGATTAATGTGGTTATAAAATTTATAAAGTACTAATTTATATTTATTTATTATTAATATAGCTGTTAGATTTGTAAAGCAATTGCGTAGTGGTTATGTTGAACGATACCTCACGAAAAAAAACAAAAAAATGCCATTGAGTAAATCACAAGCAATAGAAAACGCACTTTTATCAATCAACCAAGCTGCCTTCCAGAACTTGTGTGATAGCTTTCTTGCTTTACGAAATAGCAACTACTCTGCATTTTCACGAACAGGAAGTCAAAGCGGAAAACAAAAAACAGTAAAGGGAACACCCGATAGTTTTTTGCTTTTACCAAGCGGCAAATACATTTTCGTTGAATACTCAACTAACATTACCGCTGGCTTGAAAAAGTTAGAGGATGATATAAAGAAGTGCATTGACACAAACAAAACTGGAATTCAAGTAAATCAAATTGCAGAAATAATTCTTTGTGTGAACTTCAACTTAACAGCAGTCAAAATTCAAACACTTAAAGACCTTTTAGCAAATACACGAATTGGACTTACAGTTTACACACTTGATTCATTAGCAATAGAACTTCTCTTACATCATCGTGACCTTACACATGAGTATTTAGGATTGCCTTTGGACACAGGGCAAATTGTATCAAGAGAAAAATTTATTGCAGAGTATAACAGAGAATCACAAGGAATATCAACTCCATTAGACAACACTTTTTTACACCGTGAGCAAGAACTGAAAGAACTAAAAGAAGCAATACTTCAAAACGATTTTATTATTCTGACAGGTGCACCAGGAATTGGCAAAACAAAATTGGCTCTTGAAGGAATCAATAATTTTCTTTCAGAGAATTTATCTTTCGGAGCTTATTGCATTTCATACAAGCATCACACTTTACTTGACGACTTGTATCAATATTTTGATTCTGCAAAGGACTACATACTTTTTGTTGACGATGCAAACAAAATTGATGCTTTTAATCAGATAACAGGATTTTACAAAGCAACAAGAAAAGGGAAACTAAAAACCATAATCACAGTTAGAAATTATGCTTTTCAAGAAATTGGAATGCTTTGCCAAGAATTTTCACCAAGACGAATTGACTTAGCAAAATTTTTAGACGAACAGATTCTTGACATTGTTAAAGCAAAGCCATTTGAAACTGTTCAATATTATCACAAAGAAATTATTCGTATTGCAGATGGCAACCCACGGCTTGCAATTATGGCTGCATTACTTGCAAATGCCAAAATGGATATTTATGCGTTAGCAGATGTATCTGACTTATTTGAAAAATATTTTTCTACTTTCATTAAAGACGATGGAGAGTTTGCAAAAGCGTTGAATATTCAGTGTCTTGGTTTAATTGCCTTCTTCTTTACAATACCATACAAAAACAGAGAAATCACAACTTCAATTCTTGATAATTTTGGAATTGATTATTCATCATTCATTGATGTAATTGACAAATTGGATAAATTGGAATTAGTAGAGATTCAATTTGAGCATGTAAAAATTCCCGAGCAAAATCTTTCAACCTACTTTTTCTACAAGTCATTTATCAAGGACAATTTACTTTCGTTTGAAACGCTGCTGAATAAATATTTTGACAGTAACAGCAACCGTTTTAAAGATTGTGTAATTCCTGCTAACAATACATTTGGTATTAAGAATGTTATGGACAAACTGCAACCATTTTTGCAGAACCATTGGAAAGGAATAAAGACCGAAGAAGAAAAAGCATTTAAGTTCCTTTCAACATTTTGGTATTATCTGCAAACAGAAACTTTAGAATTTATTTTCAACATTTCCGAAGCACTTCCAACGGTTACACCTATGAAGTATGAAGTCACTTATGAAAATAATGCTTTTTCTTATAGCAAGAATGATGTTATTGAATTGCTTGGTGAATTCTTACGATTCCCAAATAATTTGAAAGATGTTATTGAATTAGGTTTTGAATACACAAAGAAGAAACCTGAACATTTACCCGAATGGATTCATAAAATCAGAGAGCAGCTAACATTTGACAGAGAAGACGAAACTCAATACAGATTTGCAAGACAGATAATTTTGTTTCAATTTTTGCTTGACGGTTTAAGTAAAGGTGATTCTCTTTACACAGCAGTTTTTTACGAACTATCAAAAACATTTTTGTCTTTTAAGTTTCATCATACAAAAGGCGGAAGGAATCATTCATTTTATTGGTATGACTATCCTATTCCAAATGTTCCAGCGATTCAAAATTTCAGACAGAGAATTTGGAATGCAGTTGAACAAAATTTTGAAAAGAATTACGAGGAGTCATTTAATCTTTTGTTGAACTATACCAGTGTGAGACCTGATGTAACAAAAGAGCTTATGGAATTTGATATTCCATTTGTAATGGAAATTATTGAGAAGCATTTGAGCAAAGATTCATTTGAGCATTGCAGATATGTTCATGACCAAATCAGATGGTGTAAAAGAAATTCTGTTTCACATTCTTCATTCACATCCTTGGCTCACGAGTTTACAAATCCAACCTATGAAATTTTCTTGAAGATAGATTGGGACAGGTTAAGAGATAAAGAAATGTATGACTTTGATGATTACAAAGAATACGAAAAGTTGAAGGAAGCGGAAATCAGAACTTCATTTGTTTTCAGGAAGGAAAATGAAGTAAAAGAATTTTATAAAACCTTTGCATTCTTAAAAAAGGCAGCCAAAAACGAATGGAATTATACGACAACGCTTGACCATGTTATTGATGAGAACTGCTCACAAAATTTTGAATTAGGTTGCCAATTGCTTGTTGAGGTAATAGAAAATAACAACGAGGTAAATTATATTCCGAGAGTTGTTTTTAGAAACCATTTAAAGACAGAAGAAAAAGCAAAACACATTTGGGCAATTTTACAGAAGCAAGAGTTTACTTACAAAGGGCTTTGGGAACTTTCATTTTATGACTACATAGATGATTCATTGTTGAACAAAGAATATGTTCAGGCATTGGTGAATACTGTTAGCAGTATGAAAGAAGCCAATACGATTCACTTTGACCGACTGCAAAGATTCTTAACAATTGAACCAAACTTGTTTCAAATTATTTTAAGAACCATCGCTGAGAAGAATGAAAAGGAAGAAACACGATTACAAGTTTGGATGGATTTTTTCAGCACACAATTTGATCAATTAGGGGACGACATAGAACTTATCAAGATAGCATATTTGCAGCAAGACAGAATTCAAAATCCTTTTGACTATGAAGGAAAGGGTTTCCTAAATATCTTAAAGAAGGATTCAACTTTTCTACTTGAATATGTAAATGGCTTGTATGCCGTAAAGCAATTTGGACTTTCATCAGACCATAAGAATTTAGGTTTTGTTTGGCAGGTAGAAAATATTGAACAAGTATTGAAAGATGTTTTTGATTTAATAATTGAGAAAGAGCCATACTTGGGAATCCTTGACCATTTCTGCAATTCGTTTTTTAGAAACTTACAAGGTGAAGTAAAAGAGAAAGCAAAGAATTTCCTTCTTGATTATTCTAAAGCAAATTTTTCCGACTATAATAAAATGAATGTTGTTGTTGACATCGTAAGACATTCAATGAGGGAAACGTTTGATGAAGTGTTGTTGTTGTTTTTATCGCTAAGTCAGAACAGAGAAATCTTTTCACGGATTTATTGGCGTGGTAGCCGAACAAGTGGTTCAGGAAATGTAATACTTGCAGACATTGAAGCGGCTGACTGGAGGAATATTCTTTCAATAGTTGAGAAGTCACAAGTGGGATACAAATTAATCCCGATTAAGAAATACTTAAACGAGAAAATTGAATATTGTTTAAAGACTGGCGATTGGGAAAGACAACGAAGATTTTTAGAACATTACTAATAAAGCATAAACCCCTAATAATGGCTTTCCAAAAAATGGTAACAATGTCTAAATTGAACATTAAAATTCTGTAAAACATTTGCAATAAACTGAAAATTAACACCTTAAAACCTTATTTATCTTAAAGGCCTAAACCGTTATAGGGCATTCACTTAACAGGCAGAAATAAACAATTGGATTAACCAAAAACGATAAGTTATAAAAAGTACCAGCTTACTGCATAATCTGGATCACAGAAAATTCTGTTCTTCTATTTTTTGCATGGTCTTCTTCGGTTACTGCATTTTTAATCAGGGGCTTCATTTCTCCATACCCCATAGAGGTAACTCTTGCTGCGGCTATACCTTGAGAAAGAATGTAAGACCTTACTGCATCGGCTCTTTTTTGCGAAAGTAATACGTTGCTTGCATGGTCGCCACGGCTATCGGTGTGCGAGCCTATTTCTATAATTATAGCAGGGTTGTCTTTCAACAACTGTGTGGTTTTGTTCAGTTGTATCATGGTCGATGGTTTCAGCACCACAGAATTATAGTCCCATAGCACATGAGGTATTTCATTTTCTTGGTTCAATATAATTTCTTTCACGGTCATATTTACTCCCTGTTTCGACAAGTCTATAGTACTTTGCCCAGTCTTGCTCTTGCTTTTGCCTACGGTGGTAAATTTTTTTCTATCGGTAAAATAATTGTCTTTTTTAGCCACCAAACTATAGGTTTTCTCGGTCTCTACTTCAAAACTATAGCCTCCATCGCTTTGGGTAACAGTTTGGTTTAGTTTTTTCTCTTCCTCATTATATAAACTTAATGTGGCTCCAGATACTGGTACTTCTTTGTTGTCGGGCGACTTTTGGGTTATTTTACCTTCTACTTTTATTTTGGTAATGGTCACTTGGCCTAAATCTTGAAATTCAAACAAATCGTCACCACCCATGCCGCCTGGTCTATTAGATGAGAAGTACCCAGTGTATAGCTGTCGGCCTAGGGTGAGTGCAAAATCGTCGTAGGTACTATTGATTGGAGCACCCATATTTTGTACGGCAGCACAATTACCAAATTCATCAAAAGTAGCCCTGTAAATATCCAATCCGCCCAAACCAGGGTGGCCATTGGATGCAAAATACAGCACACCATCGGCAGCTATATAGGGAAACATCTCGTTGCCTCTTGTATTTATTTTACTACCAATATTTTCTGGACTGCTCCAACTATCCCCTTTCTTACGACAAACGAAAATGTCGGTACCACCAAATCCGCCTTTGTCTGAGGTGAAATACAGCAATTTCCCATCTGCTGAAAGGCTAGGATGCCCTACAGAATAATACTCATTGTTGAAAGGAAGTTCTTCTACATCATACCATTCATCATCTTTTAGTTTGGCTTTGAAAATATGCAATCGCATGATGCCTTTGCTGCCTTTTTCATTTCTGGTAAAATAGATTTCTTTAAAATCTTTGCTAAAACAAGCGGGACCATCGTGAAATTTGCTGCCTACCTTGCCTTTAAACTCATCAACCGATTCTAATTGCTTGGCGTCGTCAAACTGTACATAATACATATTGAGGTAAGGAGTACCATCTCTTTCGGTGGTTTTATTACCCCCTCTAGCCGAGGTAAACACTAGTCCCTCTTTAAAAACCACAGCACCAAAATCGGCATCTGATGAATTGAGGTCATGCAATCTTTTTACACGATATTGAGAAGAATCTGTTCTAAATAATCTTAAACTATCGCACGAGCTTGCAAGAAGCACGGCACGCTTGTCGCTTTGGTCTAGTTTAGCATAAATAGTGTACCATTTACTAGCCTCTAGGCACTTACCATTGGTTTGCAACACTTGTGCATAATGAAATTTATCTATTGGTTTCGATTGGCTAGATTTTACCACCAAAGCATACATTTTTTCTGCTTCTGCAAATTTGCTCAATTGGCGATAGCTATCTGCCATGTTTTGATTTACTTCGTAGGTGCGTTCCGATTTTTCTAACGTTTCATATATTTCCATGGCTTTTATCAAAGCCCCTTCTTGAAATAGCTTGTTAGCTCTATCTATTTTTACAGACTGGGCTGCCACTTTTGTAAAGCACAAAAACAGAATAAACGCTATGTAAATCTTCCAATTCATTATTCGAATAAAATATTTTTTTTAAATTCTAGAAAAACCGTGGCGAAACCACCTTGTCTTTGGTAAGTACTGTTTCAAAGGTAAGTGCTATCTCGTGCGAACCACTAGATAATTTGCTCAATGCCCCAATTCCATAATCGTAGGCATACCCAATTTTAATTTTACCCAAATGCAGTTGAATCAAAGCTACTAAACTTTCTGATGTTCTGTAAGAAGCACCTAACCCAATAACACTATTATAAAGAAAATTTGCATTTAAGTCAGCTTGCAAAGGTGCACCGTTGGCTAGCTTAATGAGCGTTGAAGGCCTGAAAATAAGACTTTCTCCCAAATTTATATTTACACCTGCATTTGCAAAATAATGGGGCTGCAATTGCACTTCTTGCAAATTACTTTTCTGGAATGCCGAGATTCTAGGTGAAGATAATCCGAAATAAAACCTATCAGAGCGGTAATACACGCCAGCACCAAAGCTAGGATATATGTTGCTAGTAGTGTTTGGTGTTACAATTTCTGAATTGGTAAAAGTAATTTTTGAATAATCTGATTTGTAATTGATTGCTCCTGCTTGTAAACCCAGCGACAGCTTGCCATTGCTGCCAATACTGATAATGTAAGCATAGCACAATTGAATATTTAGGTTGCTTTGTACTCCTATTTTATCGTTTGCAATATTCAACCCCAAACCTACTTTCTCATTTTTTAATGGAGCATGTATGGCAACCGTTTGCGATACTGGTGCACCTTCTACACCCATTAACCATTGGGTTCTATAAAGGGCAGTAGCATTCAACGCTCCTCTACTACCAGCATAAGCTGGATTGATGGCCAAAGTGTTGAACATATATTGGCTATAAATAGGGTCTTGCTGGGCATGCAAAGTGGTAGCAAAAAGGAAAAAGCAAATTAAAGCAGCAAACCGACTCCAACCAAAGTTGCAAGTAGTGCTATGTAAAATATTTTTTGATATGGTTTTTAATTTATACAATTAGTCTTATTTATTTAATCACCATAATATAACCTGTTTTGGGTGGTTTGCCATCTTTCAAATCTATCAGATAAAAGTACGTGCCTTCGGGGAGGTCGGTTTTCAATACAGCATCTGAGCCCGATTTGGCCTCCCATTTTACCTCTTTATTGTCATAGTTATTTGCTTTATATACTATGTTTCCCCATCTATTAAATATTTTTACTTCATTCTCGTACTGCTCAATGTTTTGTATTTCAAAAAAATCATTCACCCCATCATTATTTGGTGTAAATCCTGATGGAACTATTATTTCTTTTTGTAAAATTACTGTGATAAAAACCCATGCCGAAACACACAGTTCGGGAACTATGGCATTGCACAATTGATAATTAAAAGAATCTAATCCTACAAAATCTGTTGGCGGGTTGTAATTAAAAGCACCATTAGTATTCATAGAAATTTTGCCGCCTGTTGCAGTTGTTGCATTCGCTACACTAGCTTTGCAAATCCTTGCCCCTACATCGTTGTCAGTAACATTGGCTGATTTTTCTAAATTTTGTTTAGTAGTGTAGTAATCTTTATTCGCAGTGGGGGTCTCAAATCCAGAAGAAAGTACTTTGATTTTTACCACAGCCGAACCACAAAGTTCTTTATATACAGAGGAGCAAACTGTATAAGTGAACTCATCAAAGCCAATAAAATTCTTTGGAGGAATATAGGTGTATCGACCCAAGGTATCCATATTTATTTTACCTCCTTTTGATGTTACAAAATTAATAAAAGGTGTAAATACAAGAGCTTTTTCAATATCTGGGTCAGTGTTTATAAATGAAACATCTCGTCGTAATTTAGTATTCGATACAACTAAAGGAACATTTTGTGAGGTACTGTCTTTGGAATCTTTGGCTGTTGGTGCACATATTGGATATATTTGCAAAGCTTGGATTATAGTTTCACTGTTTGTTGTACACATTACATTGGCATTGATTGCTTTGTTAATAGCAACCCCTTTGCCAGTATACCCATCCCAAGGAATACAGTTTTTACCAATTTTCAATTGAACATTGTTAATAGTAATATCTAACCCTGAGGGTTCGTAGCTACCTGAGTTGTCAAGATCTAAAACAATAGTAGAAGTAGCTGCAATGCTCGATTCTATATCTATACAATAGCCCACAACTACACAACCCGAAATTGATATTTTCAATGATGTTGCCGCTTCATTGAACTGATTGGTGGCATATAATTGGCCTATTGCCAAATATAATACCAATATCAATTGGGCTATAAATGGGATTAAAATATGCTTTTTTATGTTAGGATTGGTATATAACATCTATTTCAAATATAGCAATACTACGTTTCTATTTATCATCTATGGTGATATTTCTAGTAAAAATTGTACGTTTCTTTTCTTATTAATCGATACGGATTCTTTTGTACTTAAAACCTAAAGTGGAAAAAAATATTGACTTATTAAAAACGAAATGTATTTATGCAAATTAATTAAAGTAGGTTTATATATTTGTAATGTTTAAAAAACAAAATTTCTTACAAAATTACAATCAATAATTAAAGACCAATAAATTTATGAGTGCAGACAAAATAACAATCCAAAATGGGGTATTGCAAGTTCCAGATCAACCTGTAATTCCTTTTATTGAAGGCGATGGTACAGGAGCAGACATTTGGGCATCTTCGGTAAGGGTGATAGATGCAGCAGTAGAAAAAGCATATAAAGGCAAGAAAAAAATTCAATGGAAAGAAGTTTTGGCTGGCGAAAAAGCATTTAACAAAACTGGCAATTGGCTACCTACGGAAACGTTAGATGTTTTTAGAGAATATTTAGTAGGTATCAAAGGGCCATTAACTACACCCGTAGGAGGTGGAATCCGCTCACTTAATGTTGCACTTAGACAAGAATTGGATTTGTACGTTTGTTTGCGTCCCGTGAAGTGGTTTACAGGTGTACCATCGCCAGTAAAACAACCTGAGTTGTGCAATATGACTATTTTTAGAGAAAATACCGAAGATATTTATGCAGGAATAGAATTCATGGCAGGCACTCCAGAGGTGAAAAAATTGATGGATTTTTTAAAAACAGAATTGGCGGTAAAAAATGTAAGATTTCCAGAAAGTTCTTCACTAGGCATTAAACCAGTTTCTATAGAAGGTAGCGAGCGTTTGATTCGTGCGGCCATTCAATTTGCCATTACCCATAAAAAACCTTCTGTAACACTAGTGCACAAAGGCAACATTATGAAATTTACTGAAGGTGGTTTCAAACAATGGGGCTATGCACTTGCAGAAAGAGAGTTTGGCGACAAAACATTTACGTGGGTACAGTATGATAAAATAGCCGCAAAAGATGGTAAAGCTGCTGCTGACAAAGCCCTAAAAGATGCTGAAGCAGCTGGAAAAGTTATTGTAAAAGATTCTATAGCCGATGCTTTCTTACAACAAATATTGTTAAGACCTGCAGAATATTCAGTGATTGCTACTTTGAATTTGAATGGTGATTATGTATCCGATGCACTTGCCGCAATAGTAGGTGGTATAGGTATAGCACCTGGTGCAAATATCAATTATGTAACTGGTCATGCCATATTTGAGGCTACCCACGGTACTGCCCCAAAATATGCAGGTCTAGACAAGGTAAACCCAGGTTCAGTAATCCTTTCTGGTGCTATGATGCTAGAATATATGGGCTGGCAAGAAGCTGCTGACTTAGTGTATAGCGGTCTTGAAAAATCAATAGCAGGCAAAAAAGTTACTTATGATTTTGAAAGATTGATGGAAGGTGCCACACTTTTGAAATGTTCAGAATTTGGTACTGAAATAATAAGCCACATGTAATCAAAGTTGTAGATAAATAAATTACTAAAAACTCCCAACCAAACAGTTATGTCGGTTGGGAGTTTTTTAATGCATAATCTTGAGCTTCCTTTATAAAATTGAATAAAAAGGAACCTTTGTATTATAGGGTTTTAAAAAAAAATCGTATTATTGGTCGAACAACTATAATTATGAATATATCGCCTTGTTGCATTTTACTTCTTTTATTTACACTGATAGCTTCTGGTACAGGTTTTTCACAAGTTGCATTTCAGCCCTTACCATCGCCCATCAATAATTCTGTTGCAAATGAATATATGCCTAGCCTTAGTGGCAATGGCCGCACACTTTTATATTCTGCTCCCATGGGCGATTACGACGAGCAAAAATTTTGTATAGCTACCCAAAAGAATGGAGGCTGGTCTAGCCCTGAAATTATACCACAGGTAAATACAGAAGCAAAAAAATTGTACACTAGTGGTCATTTTCTCAGTTACGATGGTAGTCAAATCTATTTTTCATCTGCCAAGTTTGGCGGTGTTGGTGGCAACGACATCTGGGTCAGTAATAGGCAAGGCAATACTTGGAGTGCAGCTATCAACTTAGGTAAGCCTATCAACAGCAGCGGTAGCGATATAGATCCTAGTCTTAGCAGCGATGGACGATTTCTATTTTTTACCCGTACCGACGATAAAAAAACTACCAAGGGAAAACCCTGTGGTAAAATATACATGAGCCAAAAATTGAGTAAAGAAAATTGGGATGAACCCAAGCTGTTGCCATCGCCCATCAATATTGGTTGCGAGTGCAATGCTAGGCTGCTGCCCGACCAAAAAGGACTTTCTTTTGCCTCGCAACGTGCAGGTGGCAAAGGCGGCTATGACCAATATATAGCCCAGTGGAATACCGATGGAAGCTGGGCCACCCCAAAACCAATTGCAAACATCAATACAGTAGAAGACGACCTTTATATTTCTATTCCTGCAGGTGGCGATTATGTGTACTATGCTGCCAACACAAAAACCAATACCGACATAGGTCGCTCGATGCTGCCTAATGATTTAAAACCTTCCAAATCTATGCTGATTACTGCTACGGTGAAACTAGCCGACAATGTGGCCAATACAAAAAGCAGTACAGTAGTGTATAAGAATGCAAAATCATACCTCGTGTACCCAAACCAAGAAGGAAGATATTTTATAGCACTTGCAGCCAACGACGATGTAGAGATTGCTTACCAAGCCGATTATAAAAAATATTTGCCACAATTGATACGCTACAAACTAGACACATTGACCAAGTACAAAGAACTGAGTACCGAAATTATGCTAAAACCAATTGTCAATAATTGCGTTTATCAGTTTTCAAAGTATCCGTTGCAAGGTACAGAGGCAAGTTTGAGAAATGAACATACCATTGTTGCAAGACTTATTAGAGAAAATCCATTACTTAAATTCTTTATTGAATATCTAGAACCATCTTTAGAACAAAGCAAAAAAGACAGCAGTGCACAACAGATTATTGCTACCAATAATCAAATATCAGAAGCAAGAAACGATGCAGAGATGCTCATGAAAAAAATTACTGCAGGTATTTATAATGCTAATATTGAATTAAAAGCGATAGAGCAAATTTATCCCAACACCACAGTGGCAGAATATGCCAGTGCAGAAAAAAAGAAGGTCATGTATTTGAAAATAACAAAATAAGCATAAACTAAATCTGACAATAAGCAATAAAACAATAAAGAGAAAGTATTATAACGTATAACTTAAACGCAATGGAAAATCAAAAAGCAAACGTAGAAGCAATGATAGATGCCTATGTAAAAGAAATAGGTCTCACGAAAGAACAAACATACAATACTGAGAAAAAAGCTTGGTATTGGGTAAAAGGCTCGGCAAGAATTGAGGTATTTATTCAAGAAATTAATTTTGATACCCATGCTAGACATTACTTGCGTATATTTTCGCCCATTATCAAAGTACCAGAAAACAATCAAGCAAATTTTTACAAAAAACTGTTAGAAATAAACGATAGTAAACTAGGTGTAAAACTAACTTTATTGCCAGGTAGCACCCAAGTGTACGCCACTTTTGAAAGAGATATTAAAGGCATAGATTATGAAGAATTGGCTACCTGCATTGCTGACCTAGAGTGGTGGGCCGATGAGCTAGACGACGAATTGGCTGCTGAGTTTTCAGGCGGGCAACCTGCATAAATTAAAAAAAATCCCTCTGAATTTGGAGGGATTTTTTTTAACTTTTTATGCAATTGAATACAAGTTGCCATTCTTTTAAAATATGGCTTCCTTCGCAAAAGTGCGATTAAATAAATTTATTCGAAGGAAAAAATGTATTTATAATAAAAAAACGGGTTAATAATAGCCTATAAATATCTTCTAGTTTGATACGTTTACTTTATAACAACACGTTTTAAATTTATAGTAATTTGTTTGCTATCATCCTATTTTTTCAAAACCTGCATACGGAACCAGTACCTTTGGCAAGTAAATACCATCTACAGCCTGGTTGTTTTCCAATATAGCGGCTAATATTCTGGGCAAAGCAAGGGCACTACCATTCAAGGTATGCAGCAGATGTGTTTGGTTGTCTTTTTTGTAACGCAGTTTTAATCTATTGGCTTGAAATGTTTCAAAATTGCTGACCGAACTTACTTCCAACCATCTTTTTTGTGCGGCAGAATATACTTCAAAATCGTAGGTAAGTGCCGAGGTAAAGCTCATGTCGCCACCACATAGTTTCAATATACGACAAGGCAACCCTAGCGACTCTAGTAGGCTACGTACATGAGCAACCATGCCTTCTAGCAATTGGTAGGAATCTTCAGGCTTTGCTATTTGTACTATTTCTACTTTGTCAAATTGGTGCAATCTGTTAAGCCCCCGTACATCGGCACCCCAAGAGCCAGCTTCTCTACGAAAGCAAGGCGTATAGGCTACATTTTTTATGGGCAAATCAGATTCCTTTTGTATGGTATCTCTATAAATATTGGTAATGGGTACTTCGGCAGTAGGTATCAAAAAATAATTATCGACTACCGCATGGTACATTTGCCCCTCTTTGTCAGGTAGATTTCCCGTGCCAAAGCCAGAATCTTCATTGATGAGGATAGGTGGTTGCATCTCGATATAGCCTGCTGCAACTGCACTGTCTAAAAAATAATTGATCATAGCCCGTTGCAATCTTGCTCCTTTGTTTTTATACACTGGAAAGCCTGCTCCGGTTATTTTATTGCCTAAATCAAAATCGACAATATCATATTTTTTAATCAAATCCCAGTGAGGTTGTGCACCTTCGTAAAGGTCAGGAACGCTGCCCCACTCGGCTACCACTAGATTGTCTTCAGCACTTCGCCCTACTGGCACACTAGTATGGGGCAGGTTGGGCAATTTTACCAATACCTCTTTCAGTTCGTCTTCATAGTTTTGCAGCAATTCAGAAAGTTGTCGTGCCTTAGCTTTCAAATCGGCGGTGGCTTTTTTCAAACCTTCTGCTGCATCTTTTTGCCCTTGCTGCATCAATGCACCTATTTGCTTGGCATTGTTGTTGGCCTCGGCATTGGTATCGTCTAGTTCTTTTTGTGTTTCACGACGGCGGGTGTCTATATCTATTGCATTGTTTACAAGCAACTCGGCATCTTTTACATGTTTTTTGGTCAAGCCTTCAATGACCACAAGGGTATTCTCTTTTATAAATTGTATAGATAACATGCAGTAAAATTTTAGCCCCAAAAATATTGATTTTATTGGTAATGGTAGAGAGATATGCAGTAAATAATTTAGGAAAATATTTTGAATGCTGTTTTCAAAAATTCCCCTAAAAGAAAGATTTTAACATTCTTTCAAAAACTACATTCACAAAGCATCTCTTTTGAAGGGATGCTTTTTTGGTAATTGGGTTTGGTCACTTCTTTCATATAGATGATTTGCAAATGGTGAATATACTTTTGTGGCAAGGTCTCGTTATTCCATTGCCGCATCAGCCACTGGCAGTAGTAAGGTCTGTAGGCATTATTGCTCACAAACAAAATATTTTCTTGATACTTTCTCCATCGGTCATTTTTTACCATGTTTACTATGGCATGTGGCTTTGCAAAATTCACCTTCTGACCATTGTTGTATATGTCAATAGCAGTACTATCTGCCGTAGTTCCTTGAAACACAAACCACCCATCGTCTCTAAAAACAATGGGTGCAAACATACCCCAGCGTTGATCTATTCGTAGCAGTTGGGCTACTGGTTTCATATATTCTAGTGCATCTATTTGATAGCTGCCCACACCCAAATAATTGAGATAAAAACAGAATCCCACTAAAAAACCAATGACCATATTGTAGGTTGTCGTAATATATTTATTTCCCCCAAAGCCAGTATTTCCCATACTTTCTGATACAGTATGATTCAACTTAATGAAATTAAAAGTAGCGGTGATTTTTTTGTTGATATTCAAATAAAAATGCAGGGAGAATACTTTATTCCAAAAGGCAGCAGGCAACAAACCTAGCAAAGTAGCTATAGAAATAAGGGGAAATAAACCCACAAATAGTGTGGTGGATATACACAAATGAAACCCAAAAATAAGTGCAATAAATACCCATCGCCACCAATTTACCTGCCAAGGAATAAGTAATAGCAAGGGCGACAGAAGTTCTAGGTAAAATGCACTTGCCGTAAATACCTTCAACAATTGCTCATAAGGCAACAACCATTTACCAAGCGGCAGCACTATCATATCTAGGCTGTAGGCATAATACAAGGCTGTAAAATCTACATTCCAATCGGCACCATTTTTCAGCAATGCAGAGAAAAAATACATGGAAAACACCAGTAAAATATAGCCTAGCCCAGCAATAGAGAAACTAGTATTCTCTTCTTTGAATTTATTTTGATAGCGAATATTGTCCAATGAAAAATAACTTCCCCAAGGCAAAAACATTCCCCAAAAAAGAATTAACCGAAGCAAATCGTCGCCTCCTTGGCCAATCATATTGTTCCTGTTGTGAATGGAAACAATGAATACCCAGCAAAGCACAGTGACCAATCTAGTGCGAAAACCTAATAATAGTAAGATTGCCAGCAAAAAATTGATACCAAAAATAATGGCTGTCCAGAAAGGGGAGTTACCAAAATTGTAAATAGAAAAGTACTCGGGCAGCCAGCCAAACCGAAACAACAATTCTAGTGGCAGTAAGCCTTGGTCGGTATAGTGAGCAACCATGTCGGTACTGCGAATGGTCAAATCTATCAACAAACACAAAGCAATAGCAACCCTCATGGCCGAGAGCGAACGAATGTCTAATAGTAAAGGATTGGTAAAATATTTTTTCATGCAAATCGAATATGATGGAACAGTACAATAAGGCTATTTCAAGGCTTAGCAGACTTTTTACCTTTCTTTTTTTTTGTAAAAATGCGTTTGGCAATTTCACCAAAATAAATTTTGACAGCTAATTGGTAATAGGGGCCATTGAGTTTATTGCCTTCTATAATGTCGGTATTCAATATCTTTCTAAATCCTGTGCCACCACCAATACCTATCCACCAAAAAAATCGGTATTCGGCATAGGCTGCAATTTCGAAAAAACCTGCACCGCCCTCTTTAAATTTTAATAGGACACCTGAAGTATCGGTAAGTGCCAACCGTGCCTTGCCAGCCCCTAAAGCCATGGGTACCGAAAATTCCCATTTTCTGTAGCGGTATAAAATAGGTTCAAAAAAAAGTGTTGCATAACTGTAGTTTAGTGTTTCTTCTGCTCTTTTAATTCTTGCATTTGGTGGAAATATTATTTCTTTTCTTAGTGGGGCCGCAAATCCATAAAAACCGATACCTGATCGAAACAAATTCTTAAATTGCATACCTGTACGAATACCCCCAATCTTTACATTCTGCGAGGCTATCAGCGACCTACGCCCATCAAATACAAACATCAATTTCCAAGTTTTTTCGGGTGCTTCGTAATATTTATCTCTTATAAATTGGGCTTGAGAAAAAGTGATAGAACAAAAAAATAGGGCTACCAAAATAAAAATCCACCACTTTATTTTTGAAATAAAAATGGGTAAAAACTGAATTTTTAAAATGATGCCTGTATTACAATTTGTCAAAATAGGATATGGTTAAAAAACTTACAAAGCGAGCTCTATTACAGGATTCCAAAACACTTTTTCAAAATTTTTGACTTGATTATTTTCTACCACAATATTTTCGATATTTAAAAGCCCCTCCATTTCTGTATCGGTGGCAAAGTGCATTTTCCCTGTCAATAGTCCTTTGCTGTTAACTACTCGGTGAGCAGGCACGTCGGCAAGTGTGTGTGCTGCATTCATAGCCCAGCCCACCATTCTTGCTCCAGATTTTAATCCTAAATACTGGGCAATAGCACCGTAAGAAGTTACTCTGCCCTCTGGTATTAGCCGAACTACTTGATACACGAGAGAGAAAAAGTTTTCGTCGGCTTTCATTTGATTCTATATTAAAACACCCATTTGAATTTTTAAACAAATGGGTGTTTACTTTTTTAAACTAATTTTTTATACCTAATCCGCTTCGGTGCTTCGTCGCCCATGCGTTTGCGGCGGTTCTCTTCATAGTCCGAGAAGTTTCCTTCAAACCAATATACTTGTGAATCGCCTTCAAATGCTAGTATGTGCGTTGCTACCCTATCCAAGAACCAACGGTCGTGACTAATAATTACTGCACAGCCACCAAAGTTTTCTAGTGCTTCCTCCAAGGCTCGTAATGTATTTACATCCAAATCGTTGGTAGGCTCATCTAGCAGCAGTAGGTTAGCTCCCATTTTTAGCGTCATGGCAAGGTGTACACGGTTACGCTCACCACCCGATAGTACGCCAACTTTTTTCTCTTGGTCTGCACCTGCAAAGTTGAATTTGCTTACGTATGCCCTAGAGTTTACCATTTTTCCACCCAAATTCATCTGCTCTGTACCACCTGAAATCAATTCATACACCGATTTATTGGGGTCTAGCGTGTCATGTTCTTGATCTAGGTAACCTATTTGCACTGTTTCACCTACTTCAAAAGTTCCTGCATCGGGCTGTGCTTTGCCAGTAATCAATTTAAACAAAGTAGTTTTACCAGCACCATTGGGTCCTATGATTCCTACAATACCTCCTTGTGGCAAAGCAAAATTCAAGTTTTCAAAAAGTAATTTATCTCCAAAAGCCTTGGCAACATTATTCACCTCAATAACTTTTGAACCCAATCTTTCACCTGGTGGTATGAACAGTTCTAGTTTGTCTTCTTTTTGTTTGGCATCTTCACCCAACAATTTTTCATAAGAAGAAATACGAGCCTTTGACTTAGCCTGACGAGCTTTCGGAGCCATACGCACCCATTCTAGCTCACGTTGCAACGTCTTTTGGCGTTTCGATTCTGTCTTTTCTTCCTTGGCAAGTCTGGCTTGCTTTTGCTCTAGCCATGAGGAATAATTTCCTTTCCACGGAATACCCTCTCCCCTATCTAACTCTAGTATCCAGCCGGCAACGTTGTCAAGAAAGTACCTGTCGTGGGTTACAGCAATCACTGTTCCCTTGTACTGCCGCAGGTGTTGCTCTAGCCAATGCACCGATTCAGCGTCCAAGTGATTGGTTGGCTCATCGAGTAGCAATACGTCAGGCTCTTGCAGCAGTAGGCGACACAGCGCAACACGTCTTTTTTCCCCACCAGATAGGTTGCCTATTTTAGCATCTGCCGCTGGAGTACGCAAGGCATCCATGGCTTTTTCTAGCTTGGTGTCTAGTTCCCAAGCTTCCTTTTGATCTAATTTTTCTTGCACCACGCCTTGTCTTTCTATGAGTGCGTTCATCTCATCGTCGGCCATAGGCTCGGCAAATTTGAGGTTAATTTCTTCAAATTCTTTAAGCAAATCTACCACGTCTTGCACCGCTTCCTCTACTATTTCTTTTACTGTTTTGTTGGGATCCAGTTTAGGCTCTTGCTCTAGCATACCAACAGAATAGCCGCCGGAGAAGGCTACATCGCCAATATATTCTTTATCTAAACCTGCAATAATTTTCAGCAGAGAAGATTTTCCAGAGCCATTTAGACCCAGCACCCCAATCTTTGCTCCATAAAAAAAAGAGAGGTAAATATCTTTCAGTACTTGCTTTTTTGGTGGGTAGATTTTGCCTACACCAGCCATTGAAAAAATGATTGTTTCGTTGCTCATTGATGCTAAATTTATTTGATGGCAAATATCTTACTTTTTTTTGGAATGCGTAAGGGTTAAAAAATATTTGGAGTGTATATGGGGTGTCAGATATTATTCAACCACTAGATTTATTTCCAATTTTGAAGTAGGTAAAAAGAATAGAGGCCATCCATGGACAGCCTCTATTGTAAATCTATAAAATTATTGCAGTGGCTATAAAACAGTCAATCTTTTGGTAGTAGTACCACCTTCATGAATAACTTTTACTACATATATTCCTTTGCTTAAGTTAGATATATCAAAATTGTTCATACCTATTTTTCCCGCAGATTCTGCTACTAAAGAACCGCTGCTAGAAAGCACTTTTATTTGTGACAAGCCTTGTACTGTTTCTAGAATATTAACTTGGAAATTACCTTTGCTTGGGTTTGGATAAATCGAAATTCCAAATGAATCGCTACCACCTTCTACACCTAAAGCACCGGTAATTTGAATGGTGATGTCTTTAGAGAAATTGGTTGCTGCAGTAGCACCATCAAGAGTTGTAAATCTTAATGTTACTGTTCCATTTTGGCCTTTATCAGTTATTGTTACTGTAGAGGTTTGTGGATTATCTACTATTTGAGCATTGGCGGTATTGGTTACAATGGTCATTCTGTAGGTTTTTAACAATACATCTTCAGGCAATAGAGATACCAATACATCTAAAGAGCCATTTGCTACTGCAATGGTATTTGTCCCCGTTTTAGAAACTGCATCTATTCCAGTAGATTTTTTGTTATTTACAATTATTCCCTCTTCAGGAGCTTTTAGATTGTAGCTATTGGCATTGAAGGTAACTACAACCATTCCGTATTTAGGTACAGTTACTAGTAAGCTATCTGCTGTTTGGGTAGTATTTTTAATACTATCCACTACTGCATCAAAACTTTGGAAACTGCTACCAGTCATTTTGTAAACAGTATATCCTTTTGTTGCTTTGATAGAATCTGGCAATTCTAATTGTACACGATAATCGCTAGTAAAATCACGGCTATACATCACTATCGAATATTTATTTCCTTTAGCGTAAGTATAGGCACCTATAGCTTCCATTTTAATGATTTTATTTTTATCGTCTGTAAGTGAATCTGCTGACATTACCATCGTTTTTAAGGCAGTACCTTTTGCGTGATTGTTAAATAGTACAATAGAGTGGTACATAGGAAGTTTTTTCTGTGCTATACCATCCAATATTCTCCACTCACCCCCATTGAACAAACCAAATACGATAGAGCTCATAGAACCTTTTTGCATATTACCAGCATAGTAATCAGAGAAGTTTATGGCTTGACCTAGTCTACCTTGATAATCTGGGCGAGTCATGTTTCCTTCATAGTTATACATAGGTAGTACACGTCCTGCAGTTCTTAGCATATCTCTCTGCATGAAGAATATTTGTTCCCAAAAGGTTTTCATTTGAGCAACTGTGTTACGGTGATAATCTAATTCACTTTGCCCTCTTGGTACTTCTGGTACGTAATTCAAATTACCGCCCATGTAGCCTCCAATAGAGATACCATCCACTTCACCTTTATCAGCTTGAAAAACTCTTCTGTTCCAACCACCAAACCCGTTCATATCTGTAAATCCTCCAGAATAGAAAGTTTTAATCTTGGCCTTGTAAGTTTGGTAACCAGTAGATTTTTTCATCATACCAGCCATTTTACGGCACCATATTGCATAATCTAAAGGTTTGCCAGCCCATTGCAATGAAGCGTGATTTACGCCTGTGCAATTTGCATCTCCTATGATACAGCCACCACCCCAAACTTCATTTCCAAATTCAAAAATTAAACCTGGACTTTTGTCAAATAGATTGGTATAACCTTCTTCGTCAATTCTTCTTTTTCCAAATGCTGTTGATGCATCGCCACCTAAGTAATCCATAAATTTGGTAAAGGTAGTAGAGTCTTTGTACCAATCACGATCTTGATATACACCACCACTGATACCTGTTTTAGCACCTACTTGATTGGCCATGTTCATCCAATCGCCTAGAGTGAACGTGTTTTTTCTGTATCCTGCACCGTCTACGAAATTGTTAAAATTGGTTCCCAAACCACCCCATCTGATGGCACTTGGTTTCAATTCTTTCAAATATTCCATACCACGTTTGCTGTAGGGAGATAATTTTCCATCAATCATATAGTCATCGTTAGCTTCTGAAAATTCAATTTCATCAAGAAATAATTGACCAGTACCTTTCAGCGTAATATCTAGGTTCATACCTGCATCAGCATCGGTATATTTTTTATTTAATGGAGTTTCAAATAATGTCCAAGTTGTAGTAGGTGTAAAAGCGGTATCAAGTAATACTGCCCCCCACGTATTGGTTAATTTAACACCAACTTGAGCATTGTATGATGCTCCTTTTTTTACGGCAAATCTTACTCTGTATTTTAATATTTCTGTATTGACTTGGATGCCGAATTTACATCGTAAGTAATCGCCATTTCCGCCTTGAATTCTAGCAGATCTTTCGCCCATATAAACATCGGCTGGGGCGTTAGTTTTATTCATTGCTACCATTACTAGGTTACTGCTCGTTTCTTTCTCTTCTTTAATATTAAAATATTCAAATCCAGGAAATGGAATCTTATTTCGCATTAAAATATCTTGATTATTATTAGCAAAAATTCCTACACCTGTAGAGGTAGCTACAGCGTTCATGTCAAATGTTACTCTTGCTTTTTTCACCCCTGGTATTGTTGAGCTAGGGTTAAAATCTGTAGTAGAGAAACTAACAGCAGTACTCTTAGCAGATTTATTATAAGCTGCATCTACCGCTTCAATTTGTATTGAATATGCAGTTTTGTTAGACAAGTTATCAATTTGAAATGAAGCTCCTTTAACAATTTCTGCATTTACAGGTGTAGCACTTCCATTAAGGTAAATGTTGTAACCTCTTATTTCTGTTTCTGCATCGGTACTCGGAGTCCAACCTATTTG
>JAAFID010000048.1 GCA_013297765.1 Cytophagales bacterium
TAGGCTTAAGTCCAGAGCAAATGCTTAATATTTCACCAAAAGAAATAATGCACCCCGATGATATACATTTGGTAGCCAAAATAATGGAAACGGTATTTTTGACAGATGAAACACTCCATCATGTAGCTAGATTAAAATGCAGCGATGGCAATTATAGATGGATAGAGGGGGCGGTAAGGCGATTTTATAATCATATTATTCAAAAGTGGGAAATACTCTCGTCGGCAAGAAATATACATGATAGAAAGATGGCAGAGTTAAAGTTGGAAGCCCATAAAAACGAACTGCTAGAGGTGAATAAAGAAATGGAGGCATTCTCTTATTCAGTTTCCCACGATTTGAGATCGCCTTTAAGAGCTATAGATGGATTTGCCAAAATATTGCAGGAAGAATACTGCAAACAAATAGATGATGAAGGTAAACGGCTGATAAGTATTGTAAATAGCAATGCCACTTATATGAATTCTTTGATAGAGAATTTGCTAGATTTTGCAAGATTGTACAAGCGAGACATTAAAAAATCAAAATTTGATATGTCTCAAATATTGGATTCGGTGTGGAAAAAACGGATACACTGTAACGATGATTCAAAATATCAGTTGAAAATAAAAAATATGTTGAATGCCCCTGCTGATGTGGGTTTGATGGAATTGGTATGGGGTAATTTGATAGGTAACGCTGTAAAGTTTACTTCTAAAAATGAATTTCCAGAAATTGTCATTGATGCAATTGAATTGACCAACGAAATTCAATATAGTATTCAAGACAATGGTGTTGGTTTTGATGATACCTATTACTCAAAATTATTTGGTATTTTTCAAAAACTACATCCTAAAAATCAATATGAAGGAAATGGCGTAGGGTTGGCTATAGTAAAAAGAATTGTAGTAAAACACGGAGGTAAAATATGGGCGGAATCTTTAGTTGGCAAGGGTAGTACATTTTATTTTACATTGCCCAAATTTTAGCAAATGCCCCCAAATTTTTGTTTGATTTCGGGGCATTTATTATTTTACAAAATAGAGCGGTTAATTTTCTAATTCATCTCTCATTTCTTTCAGTACCCAAACGGCTACCGATTGGTCGTTTACTGGAAAATTTGCCCAGCCATTTTCGTCAATAGTAATTTCATCTTCCCTACTTTTTAAGGCGTCTACAAACTGATGGTTTGCAAATACACTGCCTACTTCCATTGCTTTATAGCTATTGTAACCATTGGATATTACCACTGCAAATGCTGTGTGAGTTTCTTCATTTACACGTACCCAGCCTATAGTGTTAGGGTGATCAAAATAATCTTTAAGCATACCGTGGTTGTATTTCTTTCTCACTAGCAGCATTTCATATACACCATGCACAGGAGCCAATATTACATGATGGTCTGCCCCATCTTTTCCTTTGTCTTCATATTCTGCACCAAATATGGTAGGGTAAAAAACACAAGGGTCGCCTTGCTCTCGCAGCAAGATAAGAGCATAGCCTAGTGGCTTAAACCAAAAATCTACAGGTGATTCTAGCGATTGTAAGGGTTGCGTGTCGTGATTTTCTACAAACGTAATGGCAAAATGGGGTTGGGCTTGCAAAAGTGAACCATCAAATATTTGTCTCAAATCGTATTCATTGCCTTGCATAGATGCAGTATAGAAATTGTTATGCAAGGGTGCATCAAATAGTTTGAAACTATATTCAATAGATTCTAAATAGTGAAGCAATTCTTCCAAATTATACGTCCAATATTCGGCTATAATATACATATCGGGATATTGCTCTTTCATTATCCAAATAAATTCTTTCAGAAATGTAGTACTGAAATGCTTTACTGCATCAAACCTCATCCCCTCAAATTTTGCAGTTTCCAAATACCATTTACCCCATTTATTAAGCTCTGCTTTTACATGAGGATTTCTAAATTCTACATCGGCACCTAACAAATAGTCGAAATTGCCAAACTCTTTGCTCTCTACATCTTCCCAGCCTTCGCCATGTTCGTTATGTATGTAGTAAAATTTACTGTAATCGTTAAAATCATCAATGCCGCTGAAGCATGTAAAATCCCAAATGAAATCTGAATATTTTCCCTGTCTGCCTGGAAAAGTAAACCTACTCATGACCTCTCTATCGTATGGCTCACCCAATAGATTGTTTCTATTATTGGGATCTACGTCTTGTACTTTTATGGTTTCAGTTTCGTCGCCCCCACATTTATGATTGAGTACTATGTCGGCCATGGGCTTTATGTGGTGGTCTTTTAATGCTTGTATGGCTTTAAGGTATTGATCTCTATTACCATATTTTGTAGCTACACTTCCTTTTTGATCAAATTCTCCTAAATCGTATAAGTCATACACACCGTAGCCCACACCTGCACCGCCCTCACAGGGTTTGTAGGCAGGGGGTAGCCAAGCCATGGTTATTCCCAAATGGCTTAAATAGTCAGCTTGTTCAGCCACTTTATTCCATAAAGTACCATCGTTTGGCAAATACCAATGAAAAAATTGTATCAATGTGTTATTTAACATGTTGTTTATGGGTTATAGGTGAATTTAAAAAGTTTTTATCGCTGTTAGTTTGATAAGCTACAGGTATTATCAACGATATATTATTTTCTGTGCAAGCCTTGATTACACAGGCTATGACATCGTGTTGGGCAACCATGTAACCAGGTGGCTGATGGTTGTATATCCACATCCAAACTGCTAATCGAATACTGTTTTCGCCAAAGGCAATACAATAAACCTCTACTGGTTTTTGCACTACTAAATAATTTAAAGTGGAAACAGTTTCTTTTATTTTTTCTATCAAATACAACACATCATGTTCATTTGCAATAGAAAATTCTAATTCTATCCTTCGCTCAAGGGTAAGCGAATAGTTGAGAATTGCTTTTTGAAAAATGTCCTTATTGGGTATCATCACATGCATACCTTGAAAAGTGCGCATAATCGTCGAGCGTAATTGAATTTCTTCTATGTTGCCTATAAATCCATTTGTTTCTATGGTATGCCCTACATCAAATGGTTTTCGGAAGGCTATAAAAATGCCTGAAATGAAGTTAGAGGACAGGTCTTGAAAGGCAAACCCCAGTACTATGCCTATAACCCCAGCACCAGCTAGTAGCGAGGCCACTGCTTTGTTTAATTGTAAAATATCTAATGCTACAAAAAGACCAATAAATAAAATAAAAACATAGCTAACATTGCCCAGCAAATTGCTAACCGATGCCTTGCCCGAAATTTTGGAAACCAATGAGTTTACCAACCGCCTTATCATACGAGCAATCAATACAAAAAAAGCAAATGCGACAATCGCAAATAAAATATTGGGAATTATTTTAATGGAGATGGTCCACCATTGGTTTAATTTTTCAAATAAAATATGTTGCCAACTTACCAATTTCATTTACACTGCTTTTGTTTGATAGTGCAGTGGTAAATAATTATGCCATAAAAAGTAGGCTAAAAATCTGCTATTATATTCTACAATACTTTGCTATTTATATCAATTTGGTGTCTATGGCCTTTTTTATCATTTCGGCGGTATTGTGTACTCCTAGTTTTTTCATCATGTTTACCCTGTGTGTTTCTACTGTGCGAGAACTGATAAATAGTTTGTCGGCAATCAATTTTGTAGACAGCCCAGTAGATACGGCAATCAACACCTCTATTTCTCTGGGTGTTAATTCTATTTTTTCTATTTCCTGTTGTGTTTTTGATAAGCTTTCTATCATCAAATTTGAAATGGCAGAATTGTAATACTTACCACCTTCATACACGGTAGTGATTGCCTTTTGCAACTCTTCAAATTCACAATTTTTAAGCAAATAGCCTTGTGCACCTATCTTTAAACTCTTCATCACATAGTCGCCTTCCTCGTGCATGGTGAGGATGATAAATTTTAGATTTGGATTGATAGTTTTAAGCCTAATAATGGCATCTATTCCATTCAATTTAGGCATAGAAATATCTATCAATATAAGGTCGGGTAGTATTGTTTCTATTATTTGTAACAGTTCTTCCCCATCACTTGCTTCGCCTATTACTTCTATTCGGGCGTCTTTTTTAAGCAATGTTTTGATCCCGTCTCTAATCAATTTGTGGTCATCGGCCAACACTATTTTTATAACATTCATAAGACCGTTTGTTTTAATTTCTAGGTATGGAGATTTTGATACAGGTGCCTTCGTGCTCGTTGGCTGTTATTTCAAAACTTCCTTTCAGCAAATTGACCCGTTCTTTCATATTTTTTAATCCATTGGAAAGTTTGGCTTTGGCGTAAAATTCTTCTACATCAAATCCATTTCCATTGTCACGTATTTCTAATATTATTTCATTCGATTTATGGGTCAATTCTATTACTGCAAAGCTGGCATCGGCATATTTTAGGGTGTTGTTGATGGCTTCTTGCGAAATTCTGTATATGGATACTGAGGTTTCAAAATCTATAGGATGATTGGGATTTTCTGATTTAAAAATACATTCGGCAAGCACATTGGAATACTTGGAGGTATTTGTACAAAGCATATTGAGTGCAGCCTCTAGCCCAAAATCAAGTAAGACCGAAGGCATTACATTGTTAGAAATGCGTCTAATTTCTTGAATAGTTTGGTCTAGTAAATCTTTAATTTCTTTCTGTACGTCTGGCTGTGCTTCAATGATAGAGGTTTTAAAACGTATGGCTGTAAGCATTTGCCCTATGCCGTCGTGCAGTTCTCTCGATAGTCTTCTACGTTCTTTTTCCTGCCCCTCTAATAAAGCCGATGAGCGTTCTCGCATCATATCGGCTTCTTTTTGTTGTAGTGCTTTTAGCTTATCTCTCATCAGTAAAAGGGAAAGCCCCAAGGTGTCTTTATCGCTTAGTGGTTCATGTTTTTGTGAAAAATTGCCATTACCTATTTCTGATGCAAATGCAGCAGTACGTTTCAAGCCATCTATCAAATTGCCAATAGCAGTAGTCATGTCACCCACCTCGTCTTGCTCTAGGGGCAATGGTTTTTTGCTAGGCAACTCTCCTTTAGAAAGTCTTAATATAAGTTGTTTCAGTGCTACAATAGGCTTGGCAATTCTGTTGGCCAATAATATAGTGAGTACTAGTACTACTAAGGAAATAAGTGCTCCTGTTAGAAATATGTAGTTTCTAACTTTGTTTACAGGCTTCAAAGCTTCTTCATAGTCAATTTCGGTAACTATAGCCCAATGCAATCCAGGTACTTTCACTTTTCTGTAAGCACTTAGTACTTCTATATCTCTATAATCTTTAATAATGCCTACACTTTCTTTGCCCGAAAATACATCTATTACTGCCTTGGTACTGACTTTGATAAAACCAGGATTCTTTTCAGGAAAAAATCTAGAGTGAGATCTCATTTTAAAATCTTTTGCTACTATGTATGATTCGCCAGTTTCGCCCATACCTGTAAGCTCAAAGAGAATGTCTTGTATTCGATCACCCATCTGCTCTAGTACCAGCAAGCCTATAGTTTCGTTATTGCCATCTTTTAGTGGACAAATCATCAAGACTTTAAGTTTAGAATCGTCTTCAAATGGTACTATGTCAAATATGCGGCAGGTATGCTCTATACTCTTCCATATTGCCCGCAACTGGTCGTCGCCTACTTCATGTTTTTTTAGTACTTCTACAAAATTATTGTCAGTAGAATCTGATATATTGATTAGATTCAAATCTTTGTCCAAATAGGCCACATTCAAATAACCCAATTCGCCTGCCATACGAGCGATATTACGTTGTACAGCATGTTCTAGAATTGTTTTTTCGTCGCCTTGGCTACGAATGTGTTCTTCTTTTAAAATATCAACCAAAAAAATCTTTAAACTTTTTTCTTTAAACTTAAAATAATCTTCTATTTGTCTTTTTTTGAGAATATTGATGGCTGATAATTGAGCACAGGTTCTTTCTATCAATGCTTCTTTTATAGAAACATAAAAAATTAAAGAAAGAACCATCAATGAAACTAATCCAATAAAAATATAATAAATGGAAAGTTTTTGAACGATTTTTAGATTTTTAAACACTTTTAACAATTATAATTAGCCTACGAATATAGGCAATTATCGCTTTGCGAGTAAATTTTGATTGGTGAAATTAATAGTTTTATTATTTGAGGCAATAATTTTTAACAAGTTGCTTATCTAAAATAGAAATGATTTGATGTTATAAAATCCAATGGGAACTGAATTACACAACTTCTTTACCTGCTTGCAATTGCATTAAAAAACTAATAATGTCATCTGTCTTTAGGGTATAGTCTATCTTAGCTATAGCAAGTGCTGCTTTGGGCATGGTATCTATTACACATTCTGTAGGCTCTTGAACGAGGGTAAGGCCGCCCAATTCGGCTACTCTTTTCATTCCTTTAGCCCCATCCTTATTGGCTCCTGTAAGTAGTATTCCTATTAATTTTTCTTTATAAACATAAGCTGCCGTTTCAAAAGTAAGGTCAATAGCAGGCCTAGAATTGTTTACCATTTCTTCTGTAGAGAGGGAAAAAGTGTTGCCTATTTCTACATTTAGATGATAATTAGATGGTGCTAAATATACTTTCCCTCTTTTTATAGCATCTTTGTCTAGCGGCTCTTCTACTGTTTTATTACTTTTAAGGCATAGTGCTTCTACAAATCCGCTACGAATGTGCTTCAATCTATGGCTACAAATGATAATGGGCAATGGAAATTCTTTAGGAATTTTGCTCAATATTTTAATCATTACTTGAAAACTGCCCGCCGAACCACCTAATACAATGGCTTTGTAATTTCTTTTTAAATCTGCTTCTTTAAAAATCATATTATCAAAATCCTTGTATTTAATCTTTTGTTTTTTTATAAATTTTTTCTTCCAAATTGATGGTGGTAAACTTGCTTGCAACATCGCACCAGGCAATAGATTCTTTTGCCCCAATGACTAAATACCCTCCCATAAACATACAATCTGAAAATAGTTTCAATACATTATTTTGTAAAATTTGATTAAAATATATTAGCACATTTCTACATAATATGATGTCGCATTTGGTAAATGGAATTGCTTTAACCAAATCAATTTCTCGAAATGAAACACTAGAAAGTAATGTCTTTGAAAATACACTATTATCTTTTTCTATGGTGAAATAATTGTTAAAGTCATTTAAACCATTTGAACGCTGATAGTTGCTAATGTTAAGTTCCATATTTTTGTTGCTGATTTTGCCTTCTTTGGCTTTCTGTAAAATACTTGTATCTATGTCAGAAGCAATAATTTCTACACGGTCTAGTACATTGAGTTCTTTTAATAATATAAGCATCGAATACACCTCTTCACCCGATGAGCAGCCTGCATGCCATATACGCAACTTATCTCTATTCGAAAGCATTTCTGGAATTTGCATTCTTAACGTTTTCCAAAACGACGGGTCTCGATACATTTCTGTAACATTTACCGTAATTTCGTGCAAAAAAGTATCTCTAGTAAATTGATTTTTTAAAATTTGCTCTATCAACTGTTCAAGTGATATTCTTTTCAACTCCATAATTCTTAATATCCTTCGCTTAAAAGAGGAAGCAGCATAATTACTAAAATCATAACTGTATTTTTCTTTCACTACTTCGGTTATTTTCCTGAGCTCGGCTATGCTTAAATCTAGAACTGTTATCAATTTTGAAATAGTTTAAAGTTGATATATTAAAATGAAAGGAATATACTCTTTAATAGTGCATAAGGTTTTGCTTATTTCTCAACATCGACTATTGGCATGAAAAAGTGGAGTTTTTAATTGCTATTCAACTTTCAATTTGGATTTGATTCAGCTTCTGGATTATTCTTCTACAATTTCATAATCATTGCCTTCAATGGCTAGCTGGGTATTTATAAATTCACTTCTTGCCTCTATCAACAAAGGTGTTATATCTCTGTATCGAGATGAAAAATGACCTATAATTAAATTTTTGGCTTGACATATACTGGCAAATTGTGCGGCTTGAAGTGCTGTGGTATGAAAAGTTTGCTTTGCCCTTTCTAGCATATCGTGTAAAAAAGTAGCCTCGTGATAAAGCAAATCGACGTGTTGCAGTTGTGTACTATTGTCTGTTTTTAAAATAGTATCAGAGCAAAAAGCATAACTGCGACTTTTTTTTGGAGGCAGGGTGTATTCACTGTTTTTATAAAGCAATGTGCCGCTTTCGTCCAACACATCTTGTCCCTGTTTCAGCATAGCCATGTGTGCCAGCGAGCCTTTTGGTGGAAATTTATCCTTTATAATACGTCTTTTTTTAAGTTTTTCTCTAAATAAAAATCCGCAACATGGTATGCGGTGCTGTAGGGGTATTGTTTCTACGGTCAGCTTATCTAAATCTAATATTGTCTCAATTTTGGTGGCATCTAGCCCTTTAAAATGAATAGTATAGTTCAATATTGTTTCAGACAATTTCATTTGTAATACAATAATTTCATCGAGACCTATGGGGCCAAACAAATGCAAATCTTTTGTTCTACCCTGTAGGTGCATGGTACTGAGCAAACCGACCAATCCTAAATAATGGTCGCCATGCAAATGGCTGATGAAGATATGATCTATTTTCGTCAGTTTGCATTTATACTTTAATAATTGGTGCTGTGTGGCCTCGCCGCAATCTATTAAAAAATAATATGGTTCTATATGAAGAAGTTGTGCAGTTTGAAACCTATTGTAAACAGGGTTGGCCGAGTTTGCACCTAATATTTTTACTTCAAATTGCACTGTTTATTCTTCTGCTCCTTCTGCACGAAGGTTTTTTTCCAATTCACTCATAAAAATAGCATCTACTGCCTCTTCTTTAGTTGGTAATATGGTAAGAATACTATCGAGTTGAGATATTTTTATTAATTTCATTACGTGTTCATTAGGGTTGGCTATTGCAAATACTCCTTCTGCATTTTCACATATTCTATTGCCTACCAGTATTGAACTTAGTCCTGAAGAATCAACGTATTTTACATCGCACATATCCAAAATCATATTTTTGGCACCTTCTGCATTCAACTTTACCAATTCAGATTTTAGCTCAGGTGCAATAATGGAATTGAGCTTTTCTTCATGTAATTGAATTAAAGTGTATTTCTCTGTCTTTTCTATCGTGTACTTCATGATTGTTGTCAAAAAGTTTTGTATTAAATGTTCATGCAAGTTAGCATAAAATGTAAATTCTTAATAAAAACTTAATCTTTAAATTATGTTTGAATGGATAAAACTATTTAATTAAAGCACTTTTAGTATATTTTGTTCTATGCGGCTTTCTATATTCATAGTTGCACCACGTACAAATCGCTCGCCAGTGACCTGCTCGTACAATTCAATGTATCTTTTTGAAATTTTTTCTACAATTTCTTCGGTCATTTCAGGTATTTGTTGTCCTGGTTTGCCTTGAAATCCATTTTCTATAAGCCATTGCCTTACAAATTCTTTACTCAACTGTTTCTGCTTTTCGCCGGCCAATTGCCTCACTTCATACCCATCGGCGTAAAAGTAGCGAGAAGAATCTGGGGTGTGAATTTCGTCTATAAGATAAATTTCATTACCAGATTTGCCAAATTCATATTTGGTATCTACCAGTATCAATCCTTTTTTTCTTGCTATTTCGTTGCCACGCTGATAGAGGGCGTAGGTATATTTTTCCAGTTGTACATAATCATTTTCAGAAACTATATTTTGTTTTATAATTTCTTCTCTTGAAATATCTTCATCGTGCCCTTGGTGTGCCTTGGTCGTAGGTGTAATGATGGGAGATGGAAGTTTGTCGTTTTCTATCAAACCATCGGGCAGCGATACACCACAAATGGTACGCTTGCCAGCAGCATATTCTCGCCAAGCATGACCAGCCAAGTAGCCTCGAATGACCATTTCTACGGCAAAGGTGTCGCATCGCAAACCTATGGTAACATTGGGGTCGGGTACTGATGACACCCAATTGGGGACAATGTCTTCTGTGGCTTTTAGAAATTGTGCAGCAATTTGGTTCAACACCTGCCCTTTGTAAGGAATGGCTTGGGGCAGTACCACATCGAATGCCGAAATTCTATCGGTGACGATGGCTACCAATTTATCGCTGAAACTATAAACATCCCTTACCTTTCCTTTATAAAATCCTGTTTGATTGGGAAATTTGAAATTGGTTTCTTTGATGGCACTCATAAAAAAATCATTGTATTTTACTTAAAAAACTAAATTATTGAACTATTGTCATGCTTCAAAGCTACTATTTTTTTAAGGTTTTTTCGCTTTGCATTTCTCCATTTTTATAAATTTTCTGTTTTATGGCTACATTATTTTCATCATAATACAGCCAATTGCCAGCAGCTTTACCCGATATATATTGCCCTGTAGATTCTAAGTTCCCATTTTCAAAATAAGTTTTATAAATACCATGTTTGGCATTGGCTTTATAAGTGGTTTCCGCTTTTATTTTTTGAGTGGTGTAAAAATCTTTCCATAGGCCAGTTTTAATGTCGTTTGCATAGTTTTCTAAATGCTGCAGTGTGCCAGTGTCGTAAAAGATTTTTCTTTCGCCTACCAGTTTCCCATTCAAAAAAGATTCTTCGGTTTTTACTTTTTTATTTGCAAAATAGGTTTTCCATTCCCCATTTTTTAACCCATTTTGGTACAATGAGATTTGAGCTATTGTGCCATTTTCAAAATAATCTTTTTGATTTTTGTCCTTTTCATTATTGCCATAAATGGTCTCATTTTTAACTTTTCCATTGGGGTAAAAATACTGGCAAAGCCCAATTTTAGTGCCTTCTACATAATTTAATTTTTGTTTTATTTTTCCCGATTCGTAGTAGCTGAGGTTTGCCCCGTGCAATATTCCATTTTTATAATGCGATTCTTGAATTAGTACTTCTTGAATATTGTATATTTTGTACACTCCATTCTTACTGCCATCGGTAATGTATGATTCTGTTTCTTTTTTTCCATTCTCAAAAAAAGTTTGAAAAAAGCCATCCAATATGCCATTTTTGTAGTTTTGAATGGCTTGTAGGCTGCCATTTGGAAAGTAGTTTTTGCATATACTGTCTTGCTTGTTTTTAACAAAATAAGCAATTGATTTCATGGTTCCATTGCTATAGTTGGTTACCATTTTCCCTTGCTGCACACCATATTGATATTGAGTTTTGGTCTTTATATTTCCATTATTGTAATATATGATGACACTGTCATGCACAAGTCCATTGTCAAAATTGGCCCATTGCAATAATTTCCCATTTTCATGGTAGCTTTTAAAAACTCCTTGTTTCAAATCGTTTGCAAACTGGCACTCTGATTTAATATTTCCGTTGCTATAATATTCGGTAAGCGTGCTGTCTAGCAAGCCAAGTTTTAGATAGCCTTTGGCTATGAGCTTTCGCTGTGCGTCGAATTGGGTAAATATTCCCAAATTAAAGTTTGGCGGTGTGCCATAGTCGCATATTTCTATTTTTTCTATCGTGTGTTCAGGGGTGTAAAATACCATTTCGCCTACTTTATATCCTTTGCTGTATGCACCTGATAGGCGAGGGGTTTCAGATTCATAATAGACTTTATAAAGTCCATCTTTTTTACCATTTTCATACACACATTCCGTTGCCAGTTTACCACTGGGAAAATACTGCTTGTAAATACCATGTTTTAAATTGGTATCGCTATCAAGAACGGTGTAGTTTTCTTTTACAATTGATTTTTCGTAGTAGGTAGTTCGCTTTACCGACTGTGCTGCCAAGGGGTAAAGTGCAGCCTGAACAAATAAAAGTATTCCCGCAAAACTAATTTTTACAAATATCATTTCTCTATTTATAATCTCTCTATCACTAGTGCTGATGCACCACCACCACCGTTACAAATAGCAGCAACGCCTATTTTAGCTTTGTTTTTTTCTAGTGCATTGAGCAAGGTGACCACTATTCTTGAACCTGAGCAACCTATGGGATGGCCTAGTGCAACAGCACCTCCGTAGATATTTACTTTGGTTGAATCCAGATCTAATTTCAAGTTATTCGCTATTGACACTACTGAAAAAGCTTCATTGATTTCATAGAAATCTACTGCCTTGGCCTCTATACCTGCCTGCTGCAATGCCTTTGGTATGGCCAGCGAGGGTGAGGTGGTAAACCATTCTGGTGTTTGGGCGGCATCGGCCCAGCCTAGTATTTTTGCAAGAGGTTTTAATCCATATTTATCTACTGCTTTTTTTGATGCCAATACTACACAGGCTGCACCATCGTTGAGCGAAGAGGCATTGGCTGCGGTAATTGTTCCATCTTTTTCAAATACTGGGCGAAGGGTGGCTATTTTGTCAAAATTTACTTTTTTATATTCTTCATCTTCCCTAATCCAAATGGATTCTTTGCCTTTTTGGGGTATTTCTACTGCAATGATTTCTGAATCGAAAGCCTTACTTTCCCAAGCATTTTGGGCTTTTTGATAAGAGTTAATAGCAAAGGCATCTTGTGCCTCACGGCCAATGTTCATTGCTCTAGCGGTGTTTTCGGCAGCATTGCCCATGTGGTAATCTTTGTACACATCCCACAAGCCGTCTTTAATGATTCCATCCGTCAGTTGCCCATGACCTAGTTTGTAGCCATTTCTAGCTTTGTCCAAATAATATGGTACGTTGCTCATGCTTTCCATACCGCCAGCCACTACTATTTCTGCTGTGCCTAGTGCTATACTTTGGCTTCCTAGCATAATTGCTTTGGTACCCGATGCACACACTTTGTTGATGGTGGTACAATCTACTTCGTTTGGCAAGCCTGCAAACAGTGCAGCTTGGCGGGCGGGCGATTGCCCCAACCCAGCCGTAAGCACACAACCCATCAATACCTCTGATACTTGCGAGGGTTCAATGCCTGCTTTGGCCAATGTGCCTTTGATGGCAATAGCACCAAGTTCTGTTGCAGAAAGAGAACTTAATGAACTCGATATACTGCCAATGGGAGTGCGGCCTGCAGCCACAATGTAAACTTCTTGCATTTTAGTTTTTAGAAAAATTATTTTGAATATTTTGTTACCATCGTGTATGATTTTACCTCTATACCTTTTTTATCCATTACTTCGGTTTTTACCATGCCTATTGCTTTGGAAGAAAAATAAACATAGCTAATAATTGTTGTTTTTGGTAGCGCCATATTCATCATGACCATTTTGGGAGCAATAATTTGCTCTTGATATATTTTCAAACAATCAAATGTGCCTGCAGGTGTGGTTACCTGCTCAGCACTCACCACTTTTCTGTTTGTGGTAGTAATATCTATGGCCATCATTTCTGTTGCTGATTTTTTATCCATCATTTTTACCTTAGTCGCCATGTCGGGAAGCGTTTTACCCACCACCATTTGTTTCGGTATTTCTATCATTGCCCCTTCTATCACTATCTCCATGTCTTTGGTGGCGTCACTATGTTGCATACTTTTCAAACTTTCGGTAAGGTCAAAAAACAATTTATCACCTTGGCAAATGGTTTTTAGATTGACTGTTTGAGGGGTACTGTTTTTGTCTTTTTCGTTGTAGGTAGTGCTTTGTATTACCGATTCTACCTTGTCGGCAGCCGAATTTACTTCTTTCACAATACACGCCATGCGGGTCTCTTTCTTACCCTTCTCATTGTAGGTTTCCATTTCGTAAGTTGCCCCTTTTGAGAAAAGTATAAACGTTTCACAAGTCTGTGCATTCAAGCTGTTATTGATTAAAAATGAGATAATCAAACTGGTCAAAAATTGTATAGTCGATTTCATTGTTTTGGTTTTTATTACAAATGGAATATTAAATTTATTGATTTTTTAGAGCTTTCCAATTGTAAATAGTGCAATGAGATAAATACAACCATTGTGTGGTTTTGTACCAAACTATTTGCAGGCTTAGCAATATGGATATTTCATTATTTTCATCATATTAATTTATCCATTTTTACCTTAACTTGATGCCCTAATATTGGCAGCAGATTTATATGGGAATAAAATCAATACTAAGTAAACCGCTTTCTAAATTTATAGTGGCAAAGCAACAACGGTGGATGGCAGATGCTGTGGGTACGCAACAAAAAGTTTTGCTTAAACTTATTAGCAAGGCTACCGATACTAAATTTGGTAAAGAGCATGGTTTTGCACATATACGCCATCATCATGATTTTGCAAAGCAAGTTCCTATAAGAGATTACGAGGGTTTTAGAGAAGATATAGAATTGGTAAAAGCTGGCAAACTCGATATATTGTGGCCTGGGAAGCCTACTTATTTTGCCAAAACTTCTGGCACTACATCTGGTGTAAAATACATTCCTATCAATACTGAATCTATTGCTTACCAAATTGCTGGGGCAAGAGATGCTTTGTTGAACTATATACACCATACCGGCAAGGCCGATTTTATTGATCACAATTTGATGTTTTTATCAGGCAGCCCCGAAATGCAAAAGACTAACGGCATATTTGTAGGGCGACTTTCTGGCATCGTAAATCATCACGTACCAGCTTATTTGCGTCGCAACCAGTTGCCTACCTATGCCACCAATTGTATGGAAGATTGGGAAGCAAAATTGGATAAAATAGTAGATGAAACCATTGATAAACCCATGTCGCTGATATCGGGAATTCCGCCTTGGGTACAAATGTATTTTGACAAAATTCAAGTCCGTACTGGCAAATCTATTCATGAGGTATTTCCTCAATTTTCACTCTTTGTTTACGGAGGTGTAAATTTTGAACCTTACCGAAAAAAATTGTTTGATAGCATAGGCAAAACTATAGATAGCATAGAAACTTTCCCAGCTTCGGAAGGTTTTTTTGCTTTTCAAAATGAGCTAGGTGATCCATCTTTATTGCTGTTGCTAGATAGCGGCATTTTTTACGAGTTTATTCCCCTAGAGGAGTATTTTTCTCCATCGCCAACTAGGCTTACCATCGGTGAGGTAGAGCTGGATAAAAACTACGCCATGATCATTAGTACCAATGCTGGTTTGTGGGCGTATTCGATTGGCGATACTATAAAGTTTGTATCCAAAAATCCATATAAAATATTGGTTACAGGCCGTATCAAACATTTTATTTCTGCTTTTGGCGAGCATGTGATAGGAGAGGAGGTAGAGCAAGCCATGAAAAAAACATTGGCCGCACACCCAGAAGTTACCATTGTAGAATTTACAGTAGCACCCAACGTTGCCGACGGTGCTGGCAACTCTTGCCACGAATGGTTTATCGCATTTGAAAAGTTGCCAAATAATATGGAGCAGTTTTCAATAGACCTAGATGCAGCAATGGTAGGTGTCAATACCTATTATGCTGATTTAATAAGGGGAAATGTATTGAGCAAATTAAAAATAGTAGCATTAAAGGAAAATGCCTTTATAGAATATATGAAAACGGAGGGCAAGTTGGGTGGGCAAAACAAAGTGCCTCGATTGAGTAATGACCGTAAATTGGCGAGTGCTTTGCAAGCTTGGATTATATGAGGGTTATTTTATTATAAGCCTAGAAAAAGAACAAACTAATGTCCTAAGAATTTGTTTTTTTTATTTGTAGTGCTAAAAATCGTATGGACTATTAGAATATTGTTTTTATAATAAATGAACAACTTAAATAAAAACAAAAAACTATATTATTAAGATAAAAACCAAATCAACGCATCCATAATATGATAGAGATTATTGTTAAAACACTTCAAAGAATGATGAATGATGAAGTGGATGATCATTAATTTTTTGTTATTTGAACAAATCTAAAAAAGTTTTCTTTGAGTCTGGCAATAAACCAACAAACGAATCTATTCCCCAAAAATCACGCAAACTAATCCAAGTTTCATTGCTCCATATTTGTAATCCTGGATTTAATAAATATACCCCGTTTTTTATTCTATAAAATAATTTCTTGTTGTATTTATCGTCTTTATCTATTTCGTTTTTAGAAAGTAAAGATGATATGTATGATCTTTTTGTTCTATATTCTATTATTATATTGTTAGACAACCCTTCATAGCAAGACATCAATATATCTGTATTGACAATGCCCATATCGGACATATTTCCTTGTGTTGCCAATCTCATTTGGTTGATAGATAGCATGAATTGCATTATCCAATACTCTCCTTGATGTACATCAATTTTAATTAGCTTTTCTTCAAATTGTAGTTTGATTGGTTCATTTTTAAAATATTTCATTGCATTTTTCACCAAATCATTTCTCTTTTCATGATGGAACATTCCATGCAAAAGAGTTAATTGCAAAGCGTTTTTACCAAAAATATCTGTTGCTTTTGTATTTGCACCATTATCTACCAAATACTTACATATTTTTTCTGCCCCAAACATACAGCCCATCATCAGTGGGGTCAAGTTCAATTCATTTGGAAAATCTATACCATATTTTTCTAGCTTAGGTACTAGTGTTTTTAGATTATCTGTTGCATATTCTTGATATACTCTACGCATATATTTTTCACTTTCCCATCTCCAATCTCCTGCTGCATTGTATTTTAACCTAGCTAAAGCATCCAAATAAGTAAAATTGTAATTCACTATGGCAAATTGATATAGCTTGTCTTTTGCTTTTTTGTTATAATAATCGGGCTGCGTTGCTTGTGCTACCAATGCTGTCAATTCGTCTTTGTTAATTGGTGTGTAGGGCAATGGCTGCTTCTTTAAAAACTGGCTTTTTATCGCTTCTGCCTGTTCCTCTTTTCCCTGCTTTGCTAGTCTATTGGCTTCTCGTGTCCATTCTTCAATACTTGATTGCTGATTGCTCAGTTTAGTTTTTGCTTGAAAATTTGTTAAATCTAGTAAATGCAACAATTCGTTCTTGGTATTGGTTTCCAGCACATACAGGTTGTGAATAGCCCTAGTGATACCTACATACAACGAATTGATATAAAATTTATACTCATCTAAACCCCTGTCTGTTTTATCTTTATTTCTTGAGTAATTAAAATTCTCCTCGCTAATATCCTTTTTATCTATGTCTTTTGCGATTGCTCTAAATTCTGTGGCGTTATTTGATATAATATTGAAAAGTATAATATTTTCATATTCAAGTCCTTTAGCTTCTTGAACAGAAAATAAAAGTGGAGTTTGAAAATATTTTCTTGCCTCGGCTTTGTCTTCATTTCGCAAAACCAAAACTGCAAACTTAATTGATTTCTGCGTCTTCTGGTTTAGTTCTACTTGGTTAGCTGTGGTACATTCCAAAAATTCCACCACCCCCAAATGACTGCTATTGGATTGCACTAGGTAAGTACTTTCTTTATCTATGCTGCCAAATCTGGCATTTTTCAACATCAGCAATTTATTGGCTATGGCTGTAACCTCTGGTGTATTGCGGTAATTGATAGATAGAATATGGGCAATGTCTTTCTTTAGATTTTGTTGGTAAAACAATTGTTTCACCTGCGTCCATGAGAAAAAATTTGGATGCACAATTTGGTTAGAATCACCACACAATAAGAAATTTTCTTCTTTTTTCAATGATTTCAACAGTGCATAAAGCAATATATTAGGTATATCTTGCACCTCATCTATCACTATATAGTCGTAATCTTTATTTATTTTGGGCAATATATCAAAAGCCAAGCAATTGATTTCATAATAGTTATTTTCTTTTATCCATGCTAAGTATTTTACAAAAAGGGCATAAACCATTGCTCTTTCTGCCTGTGGAAATATAGATTGCTTAACGCCCAAATGGATGTATTCTGCCTCACTCAAATAAGCCGTATTGATTTGCCCTCCAGTGATAACCCCCTTAAATTCTTCAAATACTTTATGTGCATCTTTTACTTTATAAGCTTGCTTGTATCGGGCAATCCACTGTTCAAATGCTTTAAAAGTAATTTCTCGCTCTTTTGGTAAGTGATAGGTAAACAAATATTCATCAATAGCATAGAAATCAATTTCTTGGTTTTCATTGCTGTAATCATTGGAATAATATAATTGGGAAGCACTTTCTATCAAATAGCTAGACCGTGTGGTGTACAGTATTTTGCCCGCAAGGCTTTTCATTTTCTCTAGTGAAATGGCAGTTTTGCCACTACCTGCCGAACCGATGATAATACTGGGGCACTCTAGCTGCATGGCCTGCTCTTGTACATCGTCAAACGAAAGCGTCTTATTTAAAAAATATACCTTTTTTTGATGCTTGTTGATGTAATTAATGATTTCAATATCTTGATTTTCAATTTTATTTACGTCATTTATAGTCACCAAATCTGTTTCTTTGAAAATTCCGCCATTTAAAAATCTAGATTTTTCATAGGCATGATTTAAGATTACTTCCAAAATGATGAGATAAGTTTTACCTTCAAATTTGCCAAATTTGAATAGTAGCCTATTGGTATCGTCTAGCTTGGCTCGATAATATCCCGTATTGGGCATTTTCTTTACATCTGCCGATTTAAAATCATTGTCTTGTAAATTTTTAACTACTTTTTCATACTGTTTTTTTACAGTATTTTTTTTCAAATCGTTCAGTTCTAAAATCTCCATTTATGAAACAACTAAGGCATATTTATTAAAAAATAAAGTTAAAATAATAAATGATATGCAGACTTAAAAAAATGTAAAAATGGGCTACAGTATAGGCAAAATTGTAATAAATTTTAGGTGTTGGAAAATCGTATTTTATTATATGATTCACCTACCTAGGCTTGCTATAGAACTGAGTAAGCATGGGGTATTGGTCCATGGGTGGTATTATTAGGGTGTTAAAGATGATCAATCGGTTATTAACCAAACCGATGCCATCGCTTGAAGCGATGGCATCGGTCAAAGGTTTGATTACTGCGTTGTAGGTAAAGGCTGGATAGCTGATAAAGTTCTTTAGTTTATTTCCTTACACAGAAAAAGGCTTTAGTTGTCGTTTTAACTTCTATTTTACTTGCACCTGTATTAAAATCTTTGCTGTAGGCAGATTGTTTAGATTCTGAAATATTTTTTTCAAAAATCGTATTTAATTATATAAATATCGTTTTTAAAAATCATGAACAACTCAAGCAATAACAAAACATACCACATCGAAATTGACCCCAATCAAGAAATACAAGATAAATACATAATGATTAATCTTAATCAATCTTATGAATTTATTGATATTCTATCTCTTAAACTATCCCTATCCAAACTTAAAAGCTATAGAAATTTCTCATCCGATTATGGAATCATAACTGGTAGAGTTATCGCTAACAACGGTGTTGGTCTTCCTAATTGTAGGCTTAATCTTTTCATCCCTAAATCCTCCGATGAAGAAATCGAAAGACAAACAAAAAACCTCACATTCTTTGATAAAACTTGTATCAAAATTGGAGAAATGTTCTACCCATTCAAAACCCCAAGAGATTTAGATGTAGAAGGTAAACAATTTAATATCCTACCAGCATTTAGAAGATTTCAAAGACAATCAGGATTTCCAAATAATGACTATGGTATTGGGTATCGTCCATACTCGCCACTTGGTGATTTTCCTGAAAAAGAAGAAGTACTCACTAATCGTAATGCTGAATATGTATATAATAAATATTTTAAATACTCCACAGTCACTAACGAATCTGGTGACTACATGATGATTGTTCCTACTGGTTCTTATGAACTAGTCATGAACTGCGATATTACTGATATTGGACCTTTCTCCGTATCTCCTAAATTTATCTACGATACCAAACCTGTAAACTATGACGACTTTGAAGAAAATGGTACTAAAATAAAAGAAAATATACCTCCACAAAATGCACCAAATATTATACTCCAGAATATCCCTGTGAATATAAAACCACTTTGGTCAAATTCAAATGATGAGGACACTGGTATCAACTACCAAAATATTAATATTCTACAAAATATTACCCCTACAGCATTAGTAACTGGGTCAAATTTCAATATGAAAAAAAATTCTTGGTATATGGATTTTGCCATAGCTAGAATATATTTTGGGTTTAAAAATCTTTGTTTTGATGGTAAATTTGGAGAAGGGGCTGTGTGTAATAAACCAGAACAAATGAATGGGAAATGTGATGGTGGTGTTATAGTTGATGCAGATATAAGTTTCGTAAATGCAACGTTTGGTATATGCCTTAGAGTAGTCTTGCCTCCTATATTCCCATATTTGAAACTGGAAACCAGCCTGTTAGAAAAAGGTGGTGTCTTTAGATGTAGAATCAATGGTTCAAAAACAGATTTACCGCCACTATATTTTAAGTACATTAGAGATAATCCTTGTACATGTGATGAAGTAGATGAGAACACTATATTAAACACAATTTCATCTCCTGATGATTTAACATCAAATTTTAACTTAGAGGTTCAAGAAACAAACCAAACAAATATAAAGGTTTTAACTTTAAATAACAACATTGATAACATTACAGCAGATTTATTAAATAAAGGTGATGTCACAGCATTAAATTCCATTGATGTTACCAATGACATAAAATTACTTTCAAGAAGTCAATATGCTGAGATTAATAATTCAGGGGTTTTTTCAATAGAACTAGCCATGAATTTTCGGAAAAAAATAACAAATCCAAACGGAGAATTAGTAGATTCTTTAGATGATAAAGGTGTATATACGGAAAATAGGTCATATATGTTGTTTGAAAGTATAAATGAAGTAGATACAGCACCAAATAAGATTACTGTTAGTACATTAAAAATAAAAGTACCTTCACTAAATATTGCATCAAATAATATTGGTATTGTTTATGATTCTCAGAACCCTAACCATTGGATTTGTAGACACACTAAGTTTGAATTTGGTAATATATACACCACATCAATGTATTTTAACACAATTAATATGTTTAATAGTACTGTTTCAAATATTAGTAATAACAATGGCAAAGGCATCTTTAAATTAATTCCTACACCCCATCTCAAATTAAATGAAAAATATTCTTGGGATTTTGAAGCAATAAGAATTATTGATTTAAAGG
>JAAFID010000049.1 GCA_013297765.1 Cytophagales bacterium
TTGGAAGTAGAGGCTACAGCATCAGATTTGAATTATGTGAAACTAGATGGCAACGTAGGTTGCATGGTAAACGGTGCTGGTCTAGCCATGGCAACTATGGACATCATTAAAATATCTGGCGGTGAGCCTGCCAACTTCCTAGACGTGGGTGGTGGAGCCAATGCCAAAACGGTAGAAGCTGGTTTCCGCATCATATTAAAAGACCCAAATGTAAAAGCAATTCTAATCAATGTTTTTGGTGGAATAGTTCGTTGCGACAGGGTTGCTAACGGTGTGGTAGAGGCCTACAAAAATATTGGCGACATCAAAGTTCCTATTATTGTAAGGTTGCAAGGTACCAATGCCGAAGAAGGTGCAGAAATCATCAACAAATCTGGTTTGAAAGTATTCTCGGCCATTGCCTTGAAAGATGCTGCTACCAAAGTAAAAGAAGTATTGGCAGCGTAATAGTTGTAGAAGTTTTGTACGTATTAAAAAAGCTACCTGATTAGAATTGGGTAGCTTTTTTTAATGAAATGACAAAAAACGATTTATTGCACTATAAATCTGCTGGTTTGTTGAGTGTTGCCTTGTGTTGTTACTTTAAGCACATATATTCCTTGCTTCCACGAAGGGGCAATCGCAATTTCACAAGCATTTTCAGTTACTGGTACTACAGATTGAAAAAGAGTAACTCCTTGGGCTGAATATATAGTAATACCAATGTCGGTAGTGGCTATGCCCGATACTTTTATTTTGCCGTCTTGTACTATAGTGGCAATATTTTTTGAAAGTTCTGATGCTGTAGTACTAAGCGTACCGTCGCAGTTACCACCAAACTTGATAGTGCCTACATTGGCATCGGTATAGCAACGCAAAGGACCGCCAGAGTAGCCGTCCAATATTCCGCTAGGTTCAGGGAAAAAACGACCTAGCCCACCAATATTATGGATTATCTTGCCTCCATTGAAATAATAGTACCGATCATTGCTAATGGGGCTATTGGGGCTTACATACTGCACTTTCAATGTTTTATTGTCAAATTTTTCTTCCCCTACACTATCGACCGTTACCTTGCACAGATTTTCTTCTGAATCTTTGCAGGAAAATTCGTCACCATATACTGACCAACTTTGATTTTTAGTGGCGTTGAAATCATATAGCAAATTGAAGGGAAAGAATGATGCTTTACTGTATAGATAAACTTTGCCACCATCTTCATATATATAATGGTTTCTTACATTTTGGTTTATTTTTTCACCACTTTGCGAGTATGTGCCCGATAGATTTTCTAAAATTACCCTACACTTTTTACCTTCCATTTCTTGTTCACCAGTTACGGTCAATGTTATTTGGCCTTTCAATAGATTTGGACCCCAGAATGATGGATTATATTCATACACCCACGTAGCACCCAGTGGTGCAAAAGATTGACCCAAACCTGAAAAGGTTTGAAGTAGTAAAAAAGACATGATTAGTAGGAAGAAATTTTTCATAGAACTGATTTTAAGATGTTAAAGATTTCTAAAATTAGTCTAATTATTTTTCTAATCATAAAAAAAGCTACCTTTTTAGGTAGCTTTTTAAAAATCTGAAATTAAATTTCCAATTACTCAATCACCAATTTTTTATTTGCCACTCTGCCATCAGTTTTGATGTTTACCAAATACGTTCCTTTTGGTAATGTAGAAATATCGACATCATTTTCGTTCTCACCTTGCATCACATCATAAGAGTTGCTCTGTTTTGTAACGCCTAGCATGTCTATAATATCTACTGCTGCTTTACCCGAAGTAGCCGAGATAAGGTTTATAGAAAAATATGAGTTTGCAGGAATAGGTTGAATGGTACAATGCAATAGCAATTCGTTACTAGCAGCTACAGCCAATGCTGGGTCGTAAACTATTCGATTTAACGTTGTTTTTGCATCGGTTGCTATAGCTCCACTTGGTTTAGCTGTTTGTGTTAATCTTGTAATGAAGTATATATTCCCATCAAGCCCTTCTTCCATTGCCACCATTCCAGAACCCTCTCTTGATTTTCCTAATCCAGTAGCAAATGGCATTCTAGTTACTTTATCGCCAGAAAAATCTAGATAACTAATCCAGCCATTGCAAAAATCATTGAAAAAGAATGTATTTTTTAATGATTCAGGATAATTGGTAGTGTTGGGTGAAAAGAATGTACCACCTGTTATAGCACAACCATTGATAGTTTCAAGAGTAGTAGAACCTTGATCACGAGATTCGTAGCAATAAATGGGCGATACATAATCTGAGCTTGTAACATAACCTTCATTGTCAGGATAACCATAGTTACCGCTTGGTTTAATTTCATTTATTTCTTCTCTTCCTGGGCCCTGTCCAGAGCCTACGTCTGTAAGATACAGTGTGTTAGTACCTTTTCTATGATGAAGTGTGTATGGGTTCCTGAACCCATAGGCATATATGCTGTTATTCACTTTAGAGGCGGCAGCATTGTAAAAAGGATTATCGGTGGGGGTAGAACCATCATTGTTTAACCGCAACACTTTTCCATGATATTGCTCAAAATCTCCAACTGCATTATTATCTTCATTGTAACCAATCGCAACGTATAGTTTCTTATCTGCACCGAAACGCATTCCACCTCCGTTGTGGTTCCACAATTCCCATCTTCTAGATAGGCGTCCAGAGTTAAAAAGAACCACATCTTCACCTGCTACTGCCTCATCACCTTTGATGGTGAATCTTTTTAGCTCTATTTCCAAATCGTAAGGGCAACCAGTGGAGTTGCAGCTTGCATTTTTGGTATAATAAATAAATAGGTATCCATTTGTCGCAAAATCGGGGTCAATGGCCATTCCTATCAATCCTTTTTCTGCCACACTTTTTACGCTATTCATGGTAATAGCTGGGGTGGGTAGTAGTTGTTTGTTCTTAAATACTTTTACTATACCCTCTTGTTCACCTATAAATATACGACCATCGGGTGCAAAGGCATAGCAAGTAGCACTTTTTAGGTCGCACACTTTCTCTATCGAAAATCCTTTGGGTAAATTCTGTGAATATACTGCTTGTGCACCTAGTAAGGCTGCACCTACAATAAACCGTGTAATCATTTTTTTCATGGAATAGGTTTGGGTTTAAATTGTTTTTTGATTGAGTTTATTAGAGCAGATTGAAATAAGTTTAATGATTAGCCAATTGTGGGGGAGCGCTGGCTACTTCGGGTACTGAATGTATGTATTCTATTACGGCATTTTTCAAGCGGGTAAAAACGCTGCGCAGCATTTCTTCATTTTCTTCCAATAATGTTACTCTAAAGCCTTGCAATTCGGAACAAAAAGACGAGATAGGTACTACACAAATACCAGTTGCACCAAGTAGGTAATAAACAAATCTCTTATCGGCATTCATCTTTGTGTCGGCAGTCCATAACTCTACTGCTTTACGTACTTCGGGGTTTTGTATGTGTAATGTTTGTCCTGTTTTTAATATGCCTTGTTTAAATATAATGGTATTGTAAAAGGCACCATAAGTTTCATTAAACCTTAGTTCAGGAATAGAACCAAGTATATCTGCAATGGCTTTGCTACGTTTACCTATTTTGCGATTTGCCTCTTCTCTGTAGGGCTTGTATCTAGGGTCGCCCATTATTTTAGGGATAGCGATTTGCGGTAAAGTGGTAGAGCATACTTCCAGCATTTTCGCATTTTCCATAGCGGAACATAGTTTGTCAAACTGTGGGTCGGTTTCTCTGTTGTAAAATTCCATCCAACCGCAACGAGAACCTGGCCAAGGAAATTCCTTAGAAATACCTTTAATCGCTATGCCTGGCACGTCTTCTATCACCTCGGCCAATGAATATGCTCTAGCCCCGTTGTAGGTAATATTCAAATATATTTCGTCGCTAATCAGCATCAAATTAAATTCTCTTGCTATCGCCACTATTCTTTTCAGCGTTTCCAGCGGATACACCATGCCCGTTGGGTTATCAGGGTTGATGATAAGAATACCTACCACATTAGGATTGTATTTTATTTTATTATACAAATCGTCAAGGTCGGGATACCAATGGTTGTTTGGGTCTAGTTTATAAGTAAGCGGTTCTTGATGTGCATGTGCAGCCTCGGCCGATGAATGGGTAGAGTAGGCAGGCGATGGCCCTATTACTCTAGCAGTAAAGTTTAAATATTGATAAATTTTTGCTATTGCATCGCCCGTGCCATTGAAAAACAAAATGTCTTCGGCGGTAATTTGTGCACCGCTACGTTCGTTGTTTACACCAGCTAAAAATTCTCTGGTAGGCAGTATTCCTTTAGAGTGGCAATAGCTGTAAGTTTTGTTGTCCATTACCAAATTGGCAATAATCTCTTTCATCCAAGCTGGTACCTCGGCATTTTTTTGAATAGGATCACCAATATTTTCCCAAAAAATATTTACCCCCAATTTTCTTAATTGGTCGGCCTTCTTCACGATTTCTCTTATCTCGTAACTTAGTTCTTTCGCTCCTTCGTTCAGTAGTATTTGTCTCATGCAATTGGGAAATGGTTGGCAGTCCGCAGACTAATAAATAGTGTAATTATTTTGCGATAAAGTTGTACGAATTTACACTTTTTACACGATATTTTAACTGCAAAGTGCGATTGTTATCAAACTTTTATTTGTATATGTTTTGTGATAAACTTGAAAAATGGGTAAATATTTTAGTAAATGGTTGTGCAATACATATTGTAGTAAATAGATTGTATTTTGTAATAGGTAACTTTGGTATCTTGTTGGTTGTAATTTTGTAAAAATACTGCTGACTTTTCTGTTGCTTTAGTTTAGGTTTAAGGTGTCAAGAAATTGGTGCATTCAAAAAATAATTTTTATGTGGAAAGAAGCTATGGTTGTATTTATCGGTAGTGGGCTGGGAGGATTAGTGCGGTTTGGTATTTCCAAAACCATATTATCTGCAAATTTTCCTTGGGCTACATTTTGCTGCAATGTGTTGGCATGTTTTATATTGGGCACGGTCGTAGCCGTTGCAGGACAAAAAGGAATAATGTCGCCCAATATGAAGCTTTTTATTACTGTTGGTTTTTGTGGAGGTTTCAGTACATTTTCAACCTTTAGCAGTGAAACTTTGCAATTGATTCAAGTAGGGAATTATCATATTGCCACCATAAATATAGTTGGTAGTTTGGTATTGTGTATTGTATGCACATTTTTAGGAATACTTTTGGGTAGTAAATTACTGGTTTAGGACTGGCTATTTCTAAACAATTTATAGTAGCTCAAGGAGGTAAAATATGGGTAGGGGAAACGCCAAATGGAAGTAGTAAATTTATGTTTCAGTTGCCTGTCATAGTGTGATTTTAATCTACCACTACCCACTTATTCTGCACCCAACTCAATGCGACCTTTGACCCTACTGCATTAGGTTTTTGCAACGAATGAATTATTATCATAGGTCTGTAAAGAACATTTGCTGTTTTGGAAATTTTGATTTTTATTTCATAGTAGCCACCCATAAAAAGTATTTGTTGTACTTCGCCAACAGCTAGTGCTTCTTGGCCTTCATTCAATTCATTCCAATTTAGATGATGTGGGCGAATAATAACTTTTTGATTGGGCAATACGGGAATGTTGGGTTGTTCTTGATTAAAAAGTTTGAAAAATTTTCTTGCGGGAAGTACGTTGCAAGTGCCCATTAATTTGGCTGCTGCAACAGTTGTAGGGAAATTATAAATATGTTCTGGCTGGCCTTGCTGTAAGGCTTTGCCTTGTTGCATTAACACTACTTCATCTGCCAGTTTAAAAACTTCATTCACTTGATGGGTAGCAAAAATAACGGTAGTTTTAGATTTTTTTAAAATTTTAAAAACTTGCTCATACAAATAGTCTTTAAACATATCGTCGAGGTGGCTTAGCGGTTCATCCATCAACAATAAGTCAGGTTCGTCCGCTATTGCCCATGCAAAAAGTGCTCGCTGACGTTGTCCGCCTGATAATTCATTGGGTTGCTTTTCGGCATATTCTGCTAGTTGAAAAAGTGAAAGCAATTCATCTGTTCTAGCTATTTTGTAGTCGTGTGTATGATGCCGCAACTGGTAAGCTATACTTGCGGCTATGCTTTGGTTAGGCGGTATGGTAAGGTTTTGATTGATGAGCCGAATGTTGGGCATACCAGCTACAAGTTTGTCTTTCGGTCCAAGTAATTTTTTGCCTTGAAAGAGTATTTCTCCCGTTGTTGCATCTTCCAGCCCAGCAATTAATCTAAGGAGTGTAGTTTTGCCGCTGCCACTCTCGCCCATGAGTGCTAGGGTAGTGCCCTTATTTACTTTTATGGAAAAATGCTGTAGGCTAGGTTCTATATTGCCCAAATATTGTTTTGAAACTGCGGCGAGCGTAAGCAAATTTGCCATTTAAAAAAGGAAATAACTACTTGTGAAAATTTACACCAATTCCGCTACTTGCTCGATTTACCTAGTCAATTCAAACTCTACCCGGCGGTTCAGGTGTTTGTCGTCTTCGGTCAATTCTTCTTGTACTATTTTTTTCGAGCTTCCATATCCTATAGCTTCTATGCGGTTTTTATCTATTTTGCCTTTCTTTACAATGTAGTTTTTAATGGCATCAGCTCGTTTTTGAGATAGTTTAAGGTTTGATTCTTCATTGCCATCAGAATCGGTATGGCCAGAAATTTTTACTTTAAACATGGGGTGATCTACCATAAAATCTACCACTTTGTCCAAATCTTTTTCCATCTCAGGTTTGATTTCTGCTTTATTTCCTTCAAATTCTAAAGTCTGAAATTTCCATTTGTTGTACTTGATAGAAGGCGTAGATTGGTTGATGGCAGTATCTTTAGTCAAATGCAATTTTTCTTCTATTCTAAAAAAATCATCGCCTTGTAGCACTAGCAGGTAGTCGTTGTTTTTTATCAAATCAAATTCATAAGAACCATCGTCACGAATAAATTTGGGGGCAACCTCTATACCATTGGTCAAATCAATAATAGAAACAATGCCTTTAAATGGCTCGCCAGTTATGGAATCTTTTAATGTTCCACTCAGCTTAGTATAGGCTGTAGGCTGTGCTTCCATGGGCAATGGGAATGAAAATAATTCATGGTTTTTCGAGCCTTCTTCTTCTGTTTTGGAATAAAATAAGTCTTTCGATTCATAGTCTATGGTAAAGTACATTTCATCGCCTTTGCTATTGACCAGTGGGCCTATGTTATATGGCTCTTGATAGCTATTGCCTACAATTCTAGATTTATAAATATCAAATGTTTTGTATATGTATTGCGTAGAATCAAGACTACCAAAATTGTTCAATTGCCCATTGGAACTAAAGTACAATACCTCGTGCGACGGGTGGTAGAAAGGACTTAACTCATTTCCCCTAGTGTTGATGATAGGGCCAAGGTTTTTTGCAGGCGACCATTTTTTCTTTGCTTTGTCGAAAGTGGAATAATATATATCCGACATACCAAAGCCACCAAGCCTGTCCGATGCGAAAAACAAGGTGTCTTCGCTACGTGAAAGTGTTGGCTGCGAATCCCAAGATTTTGTATTGATGTTGGGGCCTAGGTTTACAGCCTCGCTCCACGAACTGTCGTCGCCATCTACAATCATTTCGCTCATGAAAATATCGCAGCTACCCATTACATTTTCACATTCAAATTGGTGGTCAAGCACTTTGCAACGTGTGAAATAGAGTTTCATTCCATCTCTAGACAAACAGGCAGAGCCTTCGTTGCAACCAGTATTTATGACCCTTGCAAAGGGTTTTGCCTCGTCCCAAAACCCACTGTAATTGATACTCACAAACAAATCTTCGTTTTCACGAAAGGCAAGTTTGCTATCGGTTAGTTCTTTGCGGCGTTTAGTAAATATTAGTTTTCTGCCATTCACATCCATGGTAGGCCCGTAATCGGGATACTTGGGGTCGTTTACCATTTCGCCCATGTTTAGAAACACGCTGTGCGGTGGAGTGAGTGTATCTACTGCTTTGCGGTATTCTACCAATTCATAATAATATTCCAGCGGTACATATTTTTCATTTTCGTTTGTAGCAAGCGTATCAAAATGGACTGCTATTTTTTTGCGTTCTCGCCCCAAATGATGCTTTAATACTAGCCTGTACATGGCCTTTGCTTTTTGTGGCATATTTTGCAATTCATAGAGCTGTGCTAGTTTCCACATCAGTTCGCTATTGCGTTGAAAATTTTCTATCCCAAAATTGCTCACATAATTTTCCAGCAAAGGCATGGCTAGGGCATAATTTTTCTTATCCATCAATTGATAAATTTGACCTAAAAGTGCAGGATTGGAATAAAATGAAATGGTATTGATATTGGGAAATGAAAGTTGAAATGAGCCATCTTGACTTTGATGCTGTATATTTTTATCTGTTTTTATAGACCGTGCAAGAAACTTTTTCTTTTCCTTGTCTTGTGCCTTTGCCGAGGTAGCTATAAGCAATATACACAAGGCGAAAACCCGAGCAATCGTACGAATAGAAAGGTAAAATATATATTTTGGGGAAATCAAAAGTTGAATTTTTTTAGAACGTTAACCACCGGAATAAACCGTCTTTTATAAACATAAGTATTACAAAAATAAACATAACTTTCAATATTAAGAGATTAATTGCAAATATCTCTTGGCATAGCTATTGAGTATAGTAGCAAATTAAAAATTATTTGAATTTTTACGAAATAAAATGCCAATTTGTCTATTGGTCTTTTAGCAAAAACAAACCCATATCAATGAAGAATGACGAGCAAGAAGTGAATCAAGTGTTGCAGTTGCGTAGCTTTATGGAAGGCGATTCAGGAGAAATGATACCCCTTCTTTCTACCGAAGAAGAAGAAGAAATGCACAAGGAAGATACTCCTGGTGTATTGCCAATATTGCCTGTCAGAAATACCGTTTTGTTTCCAGGAGTAGTGTTGCCAATTACTGTTGGCAGACAAAAATCTATTCGCTTGGTAAAAAAAGCCTACCGAGGCGATAGAACTATTGGAGTAATTGCCCAACAAAATAACAACAACGAAGAGGCTACCAAAGACGATATTTACAACGTAGGTACGGTAGCCAAAATATTAAAAATGCTGATTCTGCCCGATGGCAATACCACCATCATCATTCAAGGGCAGAAACGTTTTGAAATACAAGAAATAGTACAGGAAGAGCCCTACATTTCTGCCAGAGTGGAAGTATTGGGCGAAAATTTTTCAGATTTAAAAAAGAAAGAAGTTAAAGCACTGGTGCAGTCGCTTAAAGACAATGCTTCTAAAATATTAAGGCTTAACCCCGATATTCCGCAAGACGCACAGCTTGCACTAAATAATATAGAAAGCCCTAGTTTTTTAACACATTTTTTGTGTTCCAATATCAATGCAGAGGTTAAGGACAAACAGATTTTACTAGAGACCAACGATGGTGTGCTGCGTGCAACAGTATTGCTTGAGTATATGTTGAAAGAAATACAAATGCTGGAGCTGAAAAATGAAATCACCAGCAAAGTACATTCAGACCTTGATCAGCAGCAGAGAGATTATTTTTTGCGTCACCAAATTAAAGTATTGCAAGATGAGTTAGGCGGCGAGGCTTCGGACAAAGAGTTTGTAGAAAATTTAAAGAAAAGAGCTTCCAAAAAGAAATGGCCAGAAGCAGCGGCAAAACATTTTTTCAAAGAGCTAGGCAAGGTAGATCGCCTCAATTCTATGGCACCAGAGTATCCTATTACGGTAAACTATCTAGAACTATTGGTAGATCTGCCTTGGAACGAATATACCAAAGACAGTTTCGACCTGCCCAAAGCCAGAAAAATACTTGACGCAGACCATTTTGGTCTAGAAAAAGTAAAAGACAGAATCATAGAATATATTGCTGTATTGAAGTTAAAAAACAACATGAAAGCACCTATTCTGTGCCTATTGGGGCCTCCTGGCGTTGGTAAAACTTCACTGGGCAAGTCTATAGCAAAAGCACTCCATCGCAAATACGTGCGTATGTCGCTTGGCGGCGTGCGTGACGAGGCTGAGATTCGTGGGCATCGCAAAACCTACATTGGTGCTATGCCTGGGCGATTGATTCAGAATATTAAAAAAGTTCAAAGTTCTAATCCTGTATTTGTATTGGATGAATTGGATAAAATAAGTGCCGATTTCCGTGGCGACCCAGCCTCTGCATTGTTAGAGGTACTAGACCCAGAGCAGAACAATGCTTTTGTAGATAATTACCTAGAGGTAGAATATGATTTGTCAAAAGTATTGTTCTTGGCAACCGCAAATTCGCTCGATACCATACACCCTGCCTTGCGTGACCGTATGGAAATCATAGAGGTTTCGGGCTACACCATGGAAGAAAAAGTACAGATTGCCATCAAATATTTGGTGCCAAAACAAAAAAAGGAACATGGTTTAAAAACAACAGATGTAGTGTTGAGCTATAAAACCATCGTAAAAATTGTGGAAGATTACACCAGAGAATCGGGCGTAAGAAATCTAGAGCGCAAGATAGGTGCGGTGATGCGGTATGTAGCTAAGAAAGTGGCGACGGAAGAAACCTACGAGAAAAACCTGCAACCAGCAGATATTATTACCATATTAGGTACAGAAGATTTTGACAAAGAAATATACGACGACAATGCTATAGCTGGTGTGGTTACTGGGCTAGCATGGACACAGGTAGGTGGTGAAATATTATTTGTAGAATCGAGCTTAAGCAAAGGAAAAGGTAAAATAACCATCTCTGGTCAGTTGGGCGATGTAATGAAAGAGTCTGCAATGGCTGCCCTCTCATACCTCAAAGCCAATTCTGATGCACTCGATATTGATTATAGAGTATTTGATAATTTTGACTTGCACCTTCACGTACCCGCAGGTGCAGTGCCCAAAGATGGCCCATCGGCAGGTATTACCATGCTTACCTCTTTGGCTTCTATATTTACACAACGCAAAGTAAAAAACAAGCTGGCCATGACAGGCGAGATTACTTTGCGAGGAAAAGTGCTGCCTGTAGGTGGTATTAAAGAAAAAATACTTGCTGCCAAAAGAGCTGGCATCAAAGAAATTATTTTATCAAAAAAGAATAAAAAAGACATTGAAGAAATAAGTAAAAACTATTTAGAAGATTTGAGTTTTCATTTTGTTGACAATGTAGATGAGGTATTGAGCATAGCACTACTCGCCGACAAAGTAGCTAAGCCGATGGACTTGACAGTTAAAGAACCAGTAGGTTCAACAATAAATAGTTTAGTGTAAATTTATTCAAGAGCAATTGCCTATCGTGCGATTGCTCTTAAAATTTAATACCAGTAATATGGAGTGTAAAATAAAAGTGTGTCATTTACCGTTAGCCAAAAGTATTTATTCCCACATCCAATGTATAAAATAGCAACAATTTGCGTCATTATTATTTTTTGCTTAAAACTTTCTACTCAAGCCCAAATAGGGGGCAATAGCTCTTTTAATTATTTACGCATACCTAACAATGCTCCATTGATAGCTGTGGGCGGTATGAATGTATCTATTCGCAGCATCAATATGATCATGCAAAATCCTGCCATCATCAGCAAGGATATGAGCAAGAAGCTTTCGTTATCTAATCAGCAATATTATGCTGGCATCAATACCACTTCATTAAGCTATGTGCACGACTTGGGCAAGGCAGGGCCAATTGGTTTGAACATGCAATACTACACCTCGGGCAGTATGCCTCAGACCGATGCAACAGGCAAGGAAACTGGTACTTATTCCGTAAATCAATATTATGTAACTGCTGGAACTTCCCACACTATCAATTATTATACGCTAGGGGCAAATTTGAAATTTGCAGGTTCCAATATTGGCGGGTATTCTAGCTATGCTACCTTGGTAGATGTAGGAGGTTTGTTCAAACACCCTACTAGAGATTTTACCATTGGTTTGGTACTTCAAAATATGGGAATGTCATTAAAAAATTATTCTGGTGTGTCACAAACTTTACCTTTCGATGTGCAGCTAGGCACCAGCTACAAACTAGAACACATGCCATTTAGGCTTTCTATTCTTGCACATCATCTGCATACTTTTGACATCGTATATCTGGACCCCAATAAAAAGCAGCCCCTAGATGCCAATGGCAATCCTATTGTAGAAAAGAAAACTACAGGCGACAAAGTTTTGAGGCATTTTACCTTAGGTGGGGAATTTTTTCTCGGGAAATTTCTAAGCCTAAAAATTGGATACAATCATTTGGTGAGAAGAGAAATGCGTAACGAAGCAAGATCAGGTTTGGCAGGTTTTTCTTTTGGTGCCATGATAACTGTCAAAGCATTTGAAATAGCCTACAGCAGAGACTGGCAACATATAGCAGGAGGATATAATTGCTTTACCCTAAACACAAATTTTGCCCGATTGCTTACTAAAAAAACAGTACCTACTACAGAATAAATTTTCTTATTATTATAATTTTCAATGATTGACAATAATATTTACCTTACCCCATCTCGCATAGTAGCAGAACTAGATAAGTATATTATAGGACAGCAAGAAGCCAAGCGTAACGTGGCTATAGCCTTACGTAACCGCTGGAGACGTATGCACGCACAACCAGAAATAAGAAATGAAATAATGCCCAACAATATTTTGATGATTGGTGCAACTGGGGTAGGCAAAACAGAAATTGCTAGGCGACTAGCCAACCTTTCAGATGCTCCATTTGTAAAGGTAGAAGCCTCAAAATTTACCGAAGTAGGCTATGTGGGTAGAGATGTAGAAAGTATGGTGCGAGACCTCGTTGAACAGTCGGTAAATATGGTAAAGGCCAAAAGAAAAGAGGAAGTAAAAGTAGCCGCAGCAAAAATTGTAGAAGAATTAATTCTTGATATTCTTATTCCGCCAGTGAGAATGCCTAGCGCCAACGAAGCGGAAGAAAGAAAAGACAATGTTTTTACCAATGCCACAAAGATGGATGCAGAAGACATTTCTCTCAATGAAAAAACCAGAGAAAGATTTAGAGAGAAAATTAAAAATGGAGACCTAGACGATAAAAAAATAGAGATTGATACTGCTCAAAATTCATCGACAGGAGTAGGGGTCATAGGCGGTGCTATGGATGAAGCATCTATGATGAACATTCAAGAAATGATTAGCGGGATGATTCCAAAGAAAAATAAAAAAAGAAAAGTAACCGTTGCCGAAGCCAAGAAAATATTGCTCGATGAAGAAGCTGCCAAGCTAATAGACATGGACGAGGTGAAAGACGAGGCAGTAAAAAAAGCACAAGACACGGGAATAATTTTTATAGATGAAATAGACAAAATAGCATCGGGCAGTCGCAAAGGCGGCGGTGGGCCAGATGTGAGTAGGGAAGGGGTTCAGCGAGATTTATTGCCTATTGTTGAGGGCAGTGCAGTAAATACCAAATATGGTGTGGTTAATACTGATTATATATTATTCATAGCCGCTGGTGCATTTCACGTATCCAAACCATCCGATTTAATTCCTGAATTGCAAGGCAGATTTCCGATAAGGGTGGAACTAAACAAATTGACCAAAGAAGATTTTTTTAAAATATTAATTACACCCAAAAATGCACTTACCAAGCAGTATGAGGCACTGATGGCAGCCGAAGAGGTCGCCCTTAGCTACGAAGAAGATGCTCTAGAACGGTTGGCAGAGATAGCATTTGACCTAAACGAAGAACTTGAAAACATAGGTGCTCGCCGCTTGCATACCGTCATGAGTCATTTGTTAAACGAATTACTATTTGACGTACCCGACAAGGTAGAAGCCAACTCCCAAATAACAATTACCAAATCCTTGGTAGATGAAAAATTGAGTTCATTGTTGAAAAATAAAGATTTGAGCGAGTTTATATTGTAGTGGCGATAATTGTTAAAATTACTCAAAATCAATTATATAGCAAGGGTGCTAAATAATATTAATCAGCCCCCAAATTTCTAAACGATTTTAGCATTAGTGTAAAATCTGAATATACGGTATAGTTTTTTGCATACAACATATTTATTCTATTGATTGTAGATTGGTCTATGTCTTTGTTTTGTAGATAGGAAACAGGATTAATGATTCCATCGTTTATTTGTGGTACATGAATAGAGAGATTTTTTGAAAAGCCTATCCAAGTGGCGTTGCCAACCAATACGGTAAATATATTAGATAAAAAGCTCATTGGCCGCTTAGTAAACCACATCAGTATTGGACTGAATATGAATAAAAATAAGCTTATGCCAAAGTCGAATACTCGTTTGTTGCGCTTAGCACTTTTTTGCAGAATATTCAAATCTATATTTAAAGAATAAAATTCTCCTATTGCATTTTTAGAATTACTTCCAATGATATAATCGCTATCGTCGGGCAATATTTTAAAGTCAATATTGGGATTCTTGAGTGCCATCATACAATCCATAATTTGATTGGCAGAAAAATCTTTTGAACAGAAAATCAATTCATCAATACCATAGATTTGAATCAATTCGTCAAGTCGTACAATATTGCCAAGATGGTTTTCACTAGCAAAGTCGGTGGTTTGAGGCGATACAAAGCCAATAATGTCAATTTTGACGGTGCTATTTTTCAATAATGCCGTTGCCCTATTATACTCTTCTACATTACCTACAATGGCTATTTTCTTTTTGTTTATTTCGCCCAAAGCCAAATTTTTATATCGAGCAAAATGCACACACACCCTTACCAATACCATGGTCCCTACAGCCCATATACCACCAATCAGTATCAAAGCTTTGGAATATCTATAGATATCAAAAAAATTACTCACTCCAGATATCAGTAGCGTACCTACTGCCGCACCACGCACAATTTTGGAGGTGCGTACTGACTTGTCGTAACCACCACTATAATAGTTGGTAAGTAGCCATACTCCAATATATATTGGAACTGCATAAAGCATAAATGCTTCAGGGAAATGGTTTGTTTTTTTAAAATTTTGTTCGTAATAGTTTTTAAAAAAATACATTCCACCGTACATTAGCAAGGCATCTGTAGCGGGTAGCAGCAGTTGTTTTATCAGTCTTGTCAGCAACGAAATACCCGCACGAAGGTAAATAGCCAAATGAATTAATACCGAAAATGTAGTAGCACTGCGACTTGAAAAATGTTTTCTAGCAAAAATAATCATTGCCTGATAAAAGATAAAAACATAATTGATGCTCGACCGCTTAGTACTTTCGCCCTTGTAATGAATAATGCGTGTTTCGGGATAATAATAGTTTTTGTACCCCCCTTGAGTGATACGGTACGACAGGTCTATGTCTTCGCCATACATAAAGTAATCTTCATCGAGCAAGCCTACTTTTTCTAGGGCAGTTTTTCTCAAAAACATAAAAGCACCAGAAAGCACATCAATGCAATGGGTCTTATTTTTATCTAAAAACCCCAAATGATAGCGACCGAATATTTTAGAGTTTGGGAAAATGCTTGCAAGCCCAAAGACTTTATAAAATGCCACCCATGGCGTAGGTAGTCCACGTTTCGATTCTGGCAAAAATTTGCCAGTACCGTCTAGCATCATTACTCCCAATCCGCCTGCATCGGCATGTGATTGCATAAAATCACAACACTTTTCTAGGGTGTTCACTTCTATTACTGTATCGGGGTTTAGCAATAATATATACTCTCCATTTGCTGTGCGTATGCCTTGATTGTTGGCTTTGGAAAATCCTACATTGATTTTATTAGCTATCAATGTGCAATTAGGAAACTTTTGTTGCACCATCGCTACCGATTGGTCTGCCGAATTGTTATCAACCACAATTACTTCCACCTCTAAATTGGCAGAAGCTTTTTTTATCGACAACAATACCTGCTCTAAAAAGTAACATACATTGTAATTGACAATAATGATGGAAATTTTTTTCAATGTGTTTGGGAAGGGTATAAAACTATTTCCTAGGTTTGCAAATCTAAATTAATTAAAACTATTTTGAAACAAAAGTCCATCATAATAGCGTGTATTCTAGTAAGTATATTCCTTAGAATATTAGCATTATTTGTTTTAGATATTACTAGTATCAAATATTGGGAATATGGCGATATAGCTCAAAATATATTTGTAGGTAAGGGCTATTCTTTTCTATATGAAATTAAACAAACGTTGTGTTATCATTTCAAGCCAGAGGCCGATGTGCAACCTAGTGCATTCATGCCCCCAGGTTATGTGTTGTTTTTGATACCTTTCTTTTATATTAAAAATATACTATATAGAAATATAATTATTATTGTTTTTCAGCATTTAATTTCATTCGTCTCTATTTATATTTTAAGTCAATTGGTTGCAAAGAAATTTTCTGAAAATACTGCTACTATTTTGATTTTTATAGGATTGCTTTTGCCAGAATTTATTGTAGCAACTCACTTTATTGGGCCTACAATATTTTATCATTTAATTTTATCGCTAATCTTTTTCTTTATTTATAATTTAGGAAAAGACAAGTATTCGATTTGGGGTTTATCTATGACAATTGCCATAGGCATCTACTTCCGGTCAGAGTTAATTTTACTATTTATTGGTTTTGTTTTGCTCTGGATAAAAGAAAAAAGGTGGAATTGGATTGCAAAATCAACTTTAATAGTAATACTTGTGCTTTCCCCTTGGGTGGTTAGGAATTATCTCATATTTAATCATTTTATACCACTTACTACCAATGGAGGTATGAATCTATATCGAGGGCACAACCTTGAGCAATCTGGCGGCTGGCCTACTCCTCTTGATACCGGTTTACTGAAAAAAATTATACAAGAACCAAATTTTGAATATGAATTGCATCAAATGTTTTTAAATGATGCGTTGTTGGTAATAAAGCAAAACCCACAAAAAGAAATTTGGTTGACTTTCAAAAAATGTGTACAATTTTGGTTTTTCGATTGGGAAGATGAACGAACAAAATCACCTTTTTATCTTGTTCCTTGGTTGATTGTACTTTTAATGAGTATAGTGGGTATTTATTTGAATTATAATTGGGAAAAATTTAAATATGAATATTTATACTTAATATCTATTACTGTTACAATTATAATCTTTTTCCCGCTATTGAGGTATCAAACAATGATGAAATTTATGCTTCTGCCATTTGCTGCTGATGTAGTACGTTTAATAAATTACTTTATAAAACGAAAACTTACTGCTGGTACTCAATTCTAGTTGCAATGCTTCGGCCAAGTGTCACTTCGTCTGTATATTCTAGTTCCCCGCCAATGGCAATACCTCTTGCTATAGTAGATATTTTTAAATTATATGGCTTTAATTTTTTAGAAATATAGAATGCGGTAGTATCGCCTTGCATGGTGGCACTCAATGCAAGTATAATTTCTTTAATTGACTCTTCTTTTTGAATCCGCAAAATAAGCGATTCAATATTTAATTCTGATGGACCTATGCCATCTATTGGAGAAATTACACCGCCCAACACATGATACTGCCCTTGATAATGATTGGTATTTTCTATGGCCATTACATCGGGAATTTCCTCTACTACACATATTACACTGTTGTCTCTATTATGATTGGTACAAATAGAACACAGTTCACTGTCGGAAACATTGTGGCAAGATCGGCAGTATTTGATTTCTGCTCGCAGTTTAAGCAATGAAGTACACAGCAATTGGGTACTTTCGGATTCTTCCTTTAGCAAATGCAACACCAGTCGCAATGCTGATTTTTTACCTATTCCTGGTAGTTTTGATATTTGCCCTACTGCATCTTCTATCAATTTGGATGAAAAATTCATGGCTAAAAAATAACAATAAAACTACCTGCAACAATCACAATATCTCGGCACTAATGCCTCTGTCGCAAATGGCTTGCCTCATAGGCACTAAATCTTCAAAAACCCCTACTTTTACACTGCATTTCCCCTTGTAATGAATAAGCAATGTACACTGCTCGGCCTGCTCTTGAGTGTGTTTGCATACTTTAATCAGTGTTTCGGTAACATGCTCAAAAGTATTTACATCGTCGTTGAAAACCACCAACTCAAATTGTGCATTGTGCATCAATTCTTCTAGTAGTGCTACTTCTTCTTCGTGAACGGTAATTGTATTCGACATCGTAATCATGAAAATAATATTTTAGTAAAATTAAAAAAAATAAAGAATATTTGGCATTCGAATACGATATAGTTGTTATAAAAAATCATTCATCCTAACCCTTAGTAACCTTGCTAGGTAACTATTGTCTATTATTTCAATTTCCAATACAATGTCTGCAACCTTTATTTTGTGTGTAATGGTACTTTATTTTAGTGCCTTATTGTTAATTAGCTATTTTACCAGCAAAAATGCCAGTTCGGAAACTTTCTTTACTGCCAATAAACAATCGTCGTGGTATTTGGTAGCATTTGGTATGATAGGTACTTCTATTTCTGGGGTTACTTTTATTTCTGTACCAGGCTTGGTAGGTAAATTAAATTTTAGCTACTTTCAAATAGTGCTAGGCTATGTAGTAGGTTATGCAATTATTGCTTTGGTATTGATGCCCTTGTACTATAAGCTCAATTTGATTTCTATATATACTTATTTAGAGCAACGTTTTGGCTACTGGTCATACAAAACTGGTTCAGCATTTTTTCTTCTTTCACGCACTATTGGTTCTTCGCTTCGGCTTTATTTGGCAGCTTCTGTATTGCAAATATTTTTATTTGATAGGTTAAATGTGCCTTTTTACGCAACGGTAACTGTAACCATATTTTTAATCTGGATTTACACTTTTAAAGGTGGCGTAAAAACAATTATTTGGACAGATAGTTTCCAAACTCTTTTTCTTATTGGCTCATTGATAGTAAGTTTACATCTCATCTCTACCGAGTTGGGTTGGTCTTTGCCCAACATGATAAGTGAAGTAAGCACAAGCAACTATTCACAAATATTCTTTTTCGACGATTTTAAAAGCAACCAATATTTTTGGAAGCAATTTATATCAGGTATCTTCATCGCTATAGTAATGACGGGGCTAGACCAAGATTTAATGCAAAAAAACCTGACCTGCAAAAGCATAGGCGAGGCACAGAAGAACATGTTTTGGTTTACCATTACACTTGTAATAGTAAATATTCTTTTCCTTACCCTTGGGGCTATGCTATACCTCTATTGCGAGGCCAAGGGTATTGCTATTCCCACCCGCACCGACGACTTGTTTCCCATGCTGGCATTAAACCATTTTGGCACCTTTGCAGGACTATGTTTTTTATTGGGCATTATTGCCTCTTCTTATGCTAGTGCCGACTCGGCTTTGGCATCGCTGACCACAGCTTTTTGTATTGATTTTTTAGATTTTAAAAATAAAGATGAAGCCGTAAAACAAAAACAAAAATTTGCGGTTCATGTGGGTTTTTCTGTATTATTCTTATTGGTCATTATAGCATTCAGAGCCATCAATAGTAAAGATGTAATCAGTCAAGTTTTGGGTATAGCAGCCTATACTTATGGACCGTTACTTGGTTTGTTTTCTTTTGGCATTCTTACCCATCGTAGGCTTAATGATAAGGTTGCTCCAATAATTTGTGTACTTTCGCCTATAGCCACTTACTTCATTGCCAGCAATTCTGAATATTTATTTGGTGGGTATAAATTTAGCTTTGAAACCTTGATTGTTAATGGAATAATCTGTTTTTTGGGGCTGTATGTGTTTTCCAACAAAACAGAAATCACCTTACAAAGTTAGTTTGTAACCATTTCTTCTCCAATATTTTAGTCTTTCCACTCCAAAACCAAAATAGATAAGTAAAAACGGCAAAATATATAATCTAAATCTAGCATTGCCTATTGGCCCACCCAAAAGCAAAAGATAGAAAACTATGATAGTAATGATAATAAATACATCTTTGTTATTTTTGTAAAAAGTATTGATTCCCAATATACTTACTACAGCAATTAGTAATAAAAATATGATATAAGTTGTAAGTACCACCACCATTAAAGTATCTTTTTTTAGAAAAATTTTAAAAGTCCCTATCAAACCTTCTTTTGAAATATAATTGTTAAGTCCCATTTGATGAATATCTTCATTGGGGAAAGCAATGTTCCAAGCAATTCTACCAGGATCTAAAAAAGTAGTTGTTATTCCTTTAACAATACATTTTAAATATGTAATTGGATGTTCTTTAATATATTCTGTTGCAAATTCTCCTTTTATATTGTTTAATTTTTTGAAACTTTTTATGCTAGAAGTTGCGAATTGTTCCTCAATTTTTTTATCTATAGAGTCTTGAGCTTGCAAAAAAGTAATATGGTTTATATCTGCAAATACATAGCTACAATGGGCTAGTGCCAAATTGTCGTTTTGAATAGATGTAAAAACATAGCTATCATGAATCAATTTATTTCTCAAAATCCAAGGAAATACCACTAAAAAACTTACTGTTAAATAGATACACGTGTTTAAATAATTCTTTTTAATCAATAGATAAAAGGCTATAACTATTGGCAGATATAATGTAATGGGTTTGATAAGTGAACAAATACCTAACAATGCTGCACTGTATATTAAATTTTGAACATTATTTTGCTTTATATATAGTATCAAAAATAGGGTAGAGAGCAAAAG
>JAAFID010000005.1 GCA_013297765.1 Cytophagales bacterium
GGTAATTTATGTTGCCGATCAGAATGATTTTACTTTAAAGGAAATAAATCAATATCCAAGTGTTTCCTCTGCAGTTGTGGCAGGTGTTTCAGGCGACAATAACGATTCTCCCAATACCTTCGTGATTCCTAATGCAACTTCTGTTTTTGTAAAAGGCTTTATAGATGTTGCCGATTATGGTTCTGGAAAAATCAAACGCGTAGGTATCAAAGATTACGGCAGCTTGCCTTTCAAAGGTGCTAGCAAAAATTATTGTTTTGATGGAGTCACGGACACACTTAACTATGTACTGGGTAGCTATACTGGAAATGGAATTTCTCAAATCAACAACATTTGGGTGTTTAACCCCATTACTGCTGGGGTAGGCAAGCATGTAATTAAATATTCATTTGATCTCAATGCCTGTAATCAAACATTCACAGATACTTTTATAGTTCATCCCAAACCCAAACCATTCAAAGGTGCAGACCAAGTGATTTGTAATAATGAACTTGATAAATTTCAGCTAGATGCAGGTTTAGGCAAAACCTTTCAATGGTATCAAGGCATCCCCAATCAATTGATAGCAGGAGCTAATAAACGGTTTTACACCGTACCTTCGGTGGGTAGCTATAGTGTAGTTGTTAAAGACACATTGGGTTGCAATGGTGGCGATACCATTAAAATTACTTCAAAATCATCTTCTACCATATCACTAGGCAACGATGTTCCGCTTTGTGCAGGGTTTAAAACTGTACTAAGCTTTTCGCCTACAATAGGCGTACAGTCTGTATTGTGGCAAGGTGGCAGCACCAGCCTTACCGATACTGCCTATGGTGGTGGAGTGTATCATGTAACCATTAGAGATGCAAACGGTTGCTTGGCATCAGATACTTTGCACGTAATTTCTAGTTTGCCACCAACGCCATTGATATCTTCTGTACCAGCAGAAAAATGTTTATCTGTTATAACAACAGATCGCAATGCAATTTTTCAACCTGCGGTCAACAGTTTAACTCCAGTATTGATTGATATGGTAAAAGATTCAAAAGGAAATACTTTTATTACAGATTATGATAACAATAGAATTATCAAATTAGATGCTAATAGAGTACAATCTATATATGTAGATTATAGTAATACTAGAAATCCATTGAGTAATAATATTTCAACTTTACGTTTAAATGGCCCTTACGGAATTGCTATTGACAGAAATGACAATTTATTTATATCAGAATTGAATGAAAGTGTAATAAGAAAAATTACTCCATCAGGAACTGTTTCCATATATGCAGGTGTCTTCGGTCAAAGAACTTACAACGGAAATGTAAGAAAAGATTCAATGCACCTATGGCAACCAGCTGGAATCAAAATTGACGATATTGGGAATATATATGTTGCCGACTTACGACACCATGTAGTTCGATTTATTTCGCCATTGGGGCATACTTCGACCATAGGTATTCCAAATACTACGGGTGACCGAATTGGTAATTATGGGCAAACATTATTTGACATGCCAAGGTCATTAGCAATAGACAAAGCTGGATTCGTCTACGTTGCCGATAAAAGAGAGACAATAAAAAAAATAAATCCATTTAATAAGACTGTTTCTATATATGCTGTTGTTAATGAAGATGGTGAAAAAGCAATTGCAGTAGATTTACATAGGAGAATGTATATTAATATTAAAGATGACTATACCGTTTATTTCGTAGATCCAAGAGACAGCACCTCCAGTCTTTATGCGGGAATATCTGGTAAAGAAGGGAAAATAGATGGCAATAAATTAACAGCCACATTTGAAGATTTAGCAGGAATATATGTAAATCCATTAGATGAATCCCTATTTGTAGTGCAACGTGATAGAATACGTGCATTATCAGACTCTTGTGGTGTTACTATATGCGAGGGTTACTTAGCACAGCTTACCGCCAATCCTCATGAATCTTATGAGTGGAACAATAATCCTACTCAAGCAGGGCAATCTATTTCGGTAGGCACGGCAGGTAAATATTTTGTAAAAGTAGGGAACAAATTGGGCTGTACTTTTTACGATACCATACAAGTCTCTGTAATTCCTAAACCGATTATTAGGGTTAGTAAAGATACTGTCATTTGTGTAGGCGATTCTACAATCATTTCTGCATCAGTTTTACCCATTACTTCCAATGATACCATTCAATGGATAAAAAATGGTAAAATGTTAAAACGTACCACTGGTTTGGCAACAAACACTCTAAAAGTAGGAGCAGGGGTATATATTGCTGAAGTAAGAACTGGCAAACTATGTTATTATGCTGCTAGCGTAAGAGTAGATTCTATACGTCCCACACTAGATGCTCGTGCCGAACCTACAGATACGGTATGCCAAGGGCAGTCGGTGCAGTTGAAACTAGACGTTACTACTGCCAAACTTCCATTGACTTTTGCATGGACAGGGGAAATAATCAATGGTCCAGATAAACAAAACCCTACTGCAAACCCTATTTCTGCTGGCCCCAATAAATATACGGTCAAAGTAACCGATGCCAACGGTTGCAAAAATACCGATACCGCTATTGTATTTGTAAAACCCATTCCTAAAATAATCACTTTGCCAGATACCATTGTTTGCTTAGGTAAAACGATTAAACTTGAAACGAGTGTAAGTGGTGGGAAGCTGCCTTACAAAAGCCAATATTGGCTGCCTGTAACTGGGTTGAGCAATCCTAATATCTTAAATCCAGAAATAACACCTACCAGCAGCGTAACCTATACTGTAAGTGTAACTGATAATGACAATTGTACCGCTCGTGACAGCATCAAAATTAGGGTTGCAAAGTTTACTGTATCGTCTGCTACTAGCGATTTTGATACCATTTGCCCCAATACTAAAGCTCAGTTTAATGTATCGGTATTGGAAGGTTCAGGTTTCTACAGCTACCAATGGACTCCTGCTAGTGGCTTGTCGTCTGCTACTATTGCCAATCCGAAAGCACAGCCTACAGCCAGTACAGTTTATAGTGTAAAAGTAAAAGACACCAAGAACTACTGCGAGGAAACCCGCAGTGTTTCACTAGACGTTCTCAACTTAAATGTAAATGCGGGTAGCGATAAAATAGCATGTGTTGGTAAAAGCACTAATCTGTTAGCAAGTGTTACTGGCGGAAGCGGTTCATATAAATACCAATGGACACCACAGACAGGATTAAGTAATGCAACTATTGCAAATCCTCTAATTGCAAATCCTGTATTGGGTAGCGTCACCTACATCGTGACAGTAACCGATGCTGGAGGATGTATTGATAAAGATACGGTAGTGGTGAATACCTATTCAAACCCTACATTAACTATTTCAAATGACACATTGATATGTGCAGGAGTAAGATTGAACCTAGCTGCAATAGTTGCCAATGCTGCGCAGCCTATCACAATTGAGTGGTCGAACAATAAAAATACACAGCTATTGAACGGTACTACGCTAACCCTAAACCCTCAAGACAGCATTACCTACTTTGCCAAGGCAACAGATGCAAATGGATGTTTCAGTAATATAGATTCTACCAAATTAGGGGTGATTAAAATTAGTGCTAATGTTACCGCTACGCCCAATGTAGTGTGCCCTGGCGTATTTTCGCAACTGAATGCCAATGCAAGAGGGGGCTTTGGAATATTGAAATATACTTGGTCACCAAAAAACAACTTGAGCGATTCTACCATAGCAAACCCGAAAGCAAACTTGCAAGAAACCACTACTTACAACCTATTGGTAAAAGATCAACTAGGCTGCACCGCCACAGGCAATACAACTATAAGTGTAGTAGATTTAATGGTCAATGCCGGGGCAGACAAACAAATATGTTTGGGTAGTGCCTACCAATTAGGAGCATCAATCAGTGGTGGTACTAAGCCGTATAATAATGTAATTTGGACACCAGCAGATGGGTTGAATGTAACTAATGTATTGAATCCTACATTTACAAAAAATGCCATAGGCAAATACAAATTACAAATTTCGGTAGAAGACAATGCAGGTTGCAGTAAAACCGATTCTATTGTACTAGAGATTACTCCTGCACCAATTGTAGATGCGGGTAGCGATAGTTTGGCACTTTGTTTCGGTACAGCAACACCTATTGGTGGCAAACCTACAGCAATGGGTGGTGCAGGAGAACCATACCGCTTTATTTGGACGACAGTAAATAGTTCATCAGGAATTGCTAATAATACACTATCCAATCCATCTGTTACAGCAGACCAATCAGGCTATTATAAAGTTTTAGTTACCGATGTTGGCAATTGTACTTCTACAGACTCTGTGTATATTAAGGTTAATGCCTTGCCATTGGTAAATATTAACAAAGATAAGCCTACCGTCTGCTTGCTCGATAAGGTGACGTTAAGTATCGCACCTCAAATAGGTAACTATAATTATAGTTGGAAATCTGTCCCTGACCAAGCAGTAGTAGGTAATCAAAATACTTTGGTAGTGCAACAAGATGGAATGTATAGAGGAATAGTAACCAATACATTTACCCAGTGCAAAGATTCGGCAGAGGTAAGCATAAAGTTTACCAATCCACCATCTAACTTGTCGCTGAATGCCAATGCTCAAGAATGTATCAATGCTCCTGTAAGCCTAGTAGGTAATGCATTGGGCGATGATTTAGTGTACACTTGGACTACAGCAAATGGCAAAGGAATTATTTCCAATTTCAATTTGCCTAATGCTCAATACAACCCCAATGAAAGATTAGACCCTGTTGCACCTAATTTTATTACCATACAATTGAAAGTTTCCAATGATTGCAAGGCCGATTCTGTGAGCAAAAATATTATACTGAACCCTGCGGTAATACCTGCTTTTAAAACAGATGCAAAAGAGACATTGCCTGGCGAAACGATGAATTTTTACAACATTACCGATACGCTAAATAAAGGGAAGGTTTCCTTTCAATGGAACTTTGGTGATGGTGTAAAATCGACCACTTTCAACGCTAGTCATATTTACGGGGATTATGGAAATTTCTTGGTTATGCTTACTGCTAAAAATAGTTTCAACTGCGTAGATACCGCCACGCTGAAGGTAGAAGTCATTAGCTCTTCTATCTTTTATATCCCCAATGTATTTGCACCATCTACAACAAATGCGGAGAACAAAGCTGTAAAAATTTATGGTGTTGCACTAGCACCAGAAGGATTTTCATGGAATATATACAACCGTTGGGGGGAAGTAATTTATTCAGCAACTAACCCCGAAGAAGCAACAAATAATGGATGGAATGGAAACTTTAAAAACACTGGCGAACCACTGCCTATTGGTGTTTATACCTATACCCTAAAGGCCAAATTTGCCGATGGTAGAAAAATCGAAAAGACAGGAACCATATCACTCATCAGATAATTAATAAAATCTAATTGGTGAAAGCCAACAATGGAATGAAGAAAATTTATAGTATCGTATTTTTAATTTGTGTGTTTATATCGGTCAAACTTCAGGCACAGGATGCCAGTTTTTCTCAATATTATGCTTCGTCAATCTACCTTAACCCAGCTATGACTGGAATGGAACCTACGGTGGCATTTTTATCCAACTATAGGCAGCAGTGGCGTAGTATTGTGGTGCCATACGTTACCAGTCAAGTTTCTATTATTCACCCCATCATTACTCCTACAGGCGGTCGCAACTTGCATGTGGGCGGTGTCGGTTTATCTTTGCTAAACGATGTAGCTGGCGATGGTAATTTTAAAACCACAGGAGTCAATGCCAACGGGGCTTATAATCTTTATTTCACACCAGAAGAAGATCAAATAGTAACATTTGGATTACAATTGGGAGTAATTCAAAAAAGAATAGACTATACCAATTTGCAATGGGGAGAGCAGTACAATCCCTACATTGGTTTTGATGCAACTGTGAATCCTGAAGTTGGTGTAAACTCTGGCAAAACGTATGCTGACATTGGTGCTGGTGTAATGTACAATTATGTTGGATTTAAGAAACAAATAAATCCCATAACAGGATTTGTGGGTCTATCGGCATATCATTTGAATAGCCCTAACGAATCTTTTTATGGAGCTATGGTGGCCAAGCTACCACGGTTGTACAAGTTGCATGGTGGGTTAAATATTCAGGCAGGTGACAAATTGAAATTTTCTCCAAATGTACTATATATGATGCAAGGTGGCAGAAACCTGCTAAATACGGGGCTGTACGCAACTTTTAATCTTTATGAAAGAGATGAAAATGTAAAAACATTAATGCCTTCTGAACTGATTGTAGGAGCATGGTATCGCATGAGAGATGCTTTTATATTTTCCGCTGGGGTATCTAATGAATGTTATACCATAGCCTTTAGCTACGATATAAATTCTTCAAATATGCGTTCCTATACGCAAGGTCGTGGGGCATTTGAAGTATCATTAAGCGTGCGTAAAGCAAGAGACAAAAGATTTAAAAGATTCAATACGCCAAGGATTTAATTCCACAAATTACTCTTAGCATAAACCATTTCTTGAACACCATTATCAAATAGAAAATATTTACTACATGAAATTTTTTACATACCTATTAACTTTTTCTATTGTTTTTCTCAGCCATGTTGCCTACTGTCAAGACCTAGAAATGGGCAAAGATGAATTGAAAGGCAAACCAGCCAATATGGACAAGAAAGAACGCCATGAGGTTGAGTTGGCCGACAGATATTTTGATAATTATGAATATTTTTTGGCAGCACAAGAATATGAAAAAGCCTACCAATACGATGGGGCAAACCATTATGCTTTATTTCGTCTTGCAGAATCGTTTCGTATGTACTTTGATTATGACAAGGCAGAACACGCTTATAAAAAAGCCTCAGAAATAGCCATCAAAGAAATACCAGTTGCCCGATTTTGGTATGCCATGATGCTAAAATTGAATGGTAAATACATAGAATCGAAAGAACAATTTAAATTATTTTTAAATGAATTTAAAATTACCAAACCCGAAGAACAAGCATTTTACGACAAAGCAAAACTAGAGGAAGAAGGCTGTGAACTAGCATTGACCGAGATGAAAAAACCTCAACGCAATTTCATGTTTGAGAATCTTCCTGCACCTATCAACACTGCCAATTCAGAATACTCGCCTACCATCTATGAAGGAGATTCTTCTATTATACTATCATCGGCTAGGGAAGAGGCTACTGGCGACAAAGAGTACGGGGGGTTAGGTGGAAAATTTAGCGACAACTTTCGTTTCAAACGCTCCGATTCATCGGCCTCGGCTTGGCTAGCAAACACCACTGCTGATAATTTTCAAATCATCAATACCAAGTACAACGAAGGTGCAGGTTCGTTTACTGCCGATAAGAAGAAATTTTACTTTACCCGTTGTGCCGAGCCTATCAAATCTAGCGGCGGTACAGAATTTCAATGCAGTATATTTCTTTCCAAATTAGAAAATGGAAAGTGGACAGAACCAGTAAAATTGAACCCAAACATAAACGCACCAGAAGAGTGGAACGCCCAGCCAACCGTTTCGCCAAAGGGGGATACGTTGTTTTTTGTGTCTAAACGAAAAGGAGGCGAAGGATTGCACGACATTTGGTACTCTACGTGTCTTAGTGCCGACGATTCATGGGGACCTGCTATAAATATGGGAAAAAAAATAAATACCAATGGTATAGATATGTCGCCCAGCTATTATGCCAAAGACCATACTTTATTTTTTGCCTCCAATGGCTTGAAAGGCTTTGGTGGCCTCGACATATATAAGGCACAAGGCAAAGACTTCTCAGAAGTGACTACTGCTGGTTTGCCATTCAACTCTAATCGTGATGATTTTTATTTTACCCTTGGTAATAAAAAAGGGTTTCTAGCCTCTAATAGGCAAGGAGGGCAGGGGAACGATGATATCTACATCTTTAACATAGAGGGTCTAGATGCTGTAATTGCAATAATTGATGCCGACTCGCTGAAAAAGGTAAAAAGTATTTCGGTAGAAGGTCGATTGCTGAACGAGGATAGCAAAAAACCAATGGAAGATGTAGAAGTATTGCTAAAAGATAAGAATGACCGCACCCTGAAAAAAACAACTACAGATGAAAAAGGGAAGTTTCGCTACGAAAACTTGCCAGCAGACCAAGATTATAAAATAACATTAAGTGACAAAGACCGCAGCCTCACTTCAGAAGTGCGCTATGTAAGCGATAGTTTGAAAATAAGGGGTTCGGCAAAAGAAGCTACCAAAACTTTATTCGACGGTGTGTTTTTTGATTTTAATAGCTATAGCATTCGCCCAGAAGCCAAGAAAACATTGGATGAGTTGGCCATTTACTATTTACAGCATCCACAAATACAAATAGAATTGGACGCAAATACAGATGATGTGGGAAGTGATGAATACAACAAAACACTTTCTCAAAATCGTGGACAGGAGGCATTTCGTTATTTAGTTACAAAAGGTGTGAAAAAAAGTGCTTTGGTAGTCAATGCTTTCGGTAAAGGAAAGCCAATGGTACCCAATAAAAACGATATAGCTCGCCAAATAAATCGTCGAGTAGAGTTTTCTATTATTGGTGGCGAGGGATTCAAAGCCCAAACCATGACCTATGTGATAGAGCCTAAAACTGATATTTATGCAATTGCCCAAAAATTCAATATGTCGGTAGATGAATTGAAGAAGTTAAATAACCTTTCCAATGAACAAATTCAGGCTTTCCGCCCATTGCGAGTTCGTCGATTGGGCGACGAATCGCTGATAGCACCTGCAACACTGGGTATGCTAGAAGATGAGTCGCTGGTAGATCAAAATAAACCCAAAGGATCAGGGGCATTTGATGTAAACACTGCCATGCAGCATGGGCGTGAGTTGCAAGAAGACGAAGAGTATTATGTAGTAGAGCCTGGAAACACGCTCTATTCTATCGCCAAGCTTAATGGTACTACACCGGAAGCCATAGCTAGTCTTAACAAACTAAAAGGAAATGCCATATCTGTAGGGCAGCGACTACGCTTGCGTAAAACAGGAAATGGTAAGGACAATACTTCAAAATCTAACAACAGTAACACTACCCAGTATGTAGTAAAAGAAGGCGATACCATGTACACTGTTGCCAAAAAATTTGGCCTTACTTTAGATGAACTGTTGAAACTAAATAACCTCGACAACTATAGCATTTATGAAAATATGGTGCTCAAAGTGAAAAAGTAAATGCTGTGAGCACAGTATTATAGGTGCAGTGGAACATTAAGTACTAGATTAAAAACACTAAATGCGCTGAATTTAAAACAAATGAGATGTGTCGTTGGCTTTAACCACAGTATATTCGTTGTTTTCATAGTGCAGCAGATATAAGCAAAGGTTGTTATGCCCAAATTCGTCCATAGCTTCCAATGGCTTCTTTAGTATTGTTGCGAGCAAAATACGCATTGCTCTTCCATGCATACATATTAAAATATTCTTTTCTGATTTTCTTGATGCTATAGTTGCTAGAACTGGCATTATTCTTTCTTGAACCTCCCGAGGGCTTTCACCAGTGCCAATTTTAGCATCAACATTGCCCGCAGCCCAGCTATTGACCATATCCCAATATACATTGCTAGCCTCGTCGCTAGCAATTTTACCATCCATATCGCCCCAACTGATTTCGTTGAGCCCAGCAAAAGATTCATGCTCTATCGATTGATCTATAAATAACTGTACCGACTGTTGGCTACGTTTTAGCGTAGAGGTATATACCTTATCAAAAGGTATATTTTTATACTGATTGTAAAACTGCCTTGCCTGTGCACGACCAGTTTTATTGAGGTCTGTATCGACTCTGCCGCCCTGTACTATGCCTTGAAGATTAAAATCTGTTTGGCCATGCCTTATCAAATAGATGTTCTTGCCCACGTCGGTTTATTATAAAATATTAAGCTACAAGATACACATTTTAATACAATAAATTGCGTGTATGCCTTATTCCGTAAGGGCAAAGGAGTTGATGAAGCAAACTACTTTTTCTTGTCCTTATCATCTTCCGATGGGGCAAATACTTTGATTTTTTCGCCTATCGTTATTCCCGAAAATACCCCTACCTATTCTTTGATAAACTTAGCTGACTTATTACCAATTTTTACAAGGTAAATTCCTGCTTCATAAGAATTAAAATCTATGATTTGCTGCATTTTATTCGTTTTTATTTCATAAACTAGCGTACCTATTGAGTTATAGATGCTGATTGTTTCCAGTAAATTGTAGCCTGAAAGAGTAAAAATGCCTACAGATGGATTGGGATAAATGTTTAGATTTTGGGTAATAGTGTTTCCCTTTAAATTTTTATAACCAGTTATTAGAGGGCATTTGGTATTGTCTATTCCCTGCCCTCCATCAGTTATTTTCCAACCTTTACTGATAAGCGTATTCCTCGCTGAAATGCTTTCTGCTGAGTACTTGCTGGAATCGCTATGAAAAGTTATATTTAATTGAACGTTTTGCGTTGCCCAACCAGTGAGCAAATTATTGTAATTTTCAGTACACAAGTTAGCTCCAGAAAACATATATCTCATATCTATTACATTCTTGATATTCCATGTGCCGATGGGTTGATTAAACGAAGTCGCATCACGAAACATCTGTTCCATATCGTAAACATTCTCTGTATTCCAGTTACCAATAGGTTGATTAAAAGAAGTCGAAAAATAAAACATTTCTTTCATGCTGTTAACTTTGGAAGTTTGCCATTTGCCTAGTGGCTGATTAAAGGCTATAGCCGCAAAAAACATACCGGTCATATCGGTAACGCTTATAGTATTCCATGTATCTATAGGCATATTAAAGGCTTTAGCCCCATAAAACATGTTAATCATTTTGGTTACACTGCTGGTATTCCATGTTCCTATGAATTGGTTGAACGAATTAGTCCTTGCAAACATCCAATGCATATCTTTAACATTCCCTGTATTCCAACTACCGATAGGTTGATTGAAAGAATCAGCTTCATAAAACATAGCGCTCATATCACTTACGCTCGAGGTATTCCATGTATCTATGGGCTGATTGAAAGCAGTAGCAAAAGAAAACATACCTGCCATATTAGTAACATTCGAAGTTTGCCATGTATTGATGGGGTGATTGAATGAGGTGGCTTCATAAAACATCCCGCTCAAATCAGTTATACTTGAGGGCAAATTTTTAGGTACAGATATTAGAGATGTCGCAGTTAAAAAGGCATAACTCAAACTAGTAAGACCAACTCCGTCCCAGCTTTCTACACTAATGAGGTTAGGACCTAGGGGTATTTCACGACTTCCAAACCAACTTAATGTACCAGAGATAGTAACAGTAAATGAACCATTAACTGAATAAGTATGTGTTTGTGAGCCAGCAGAGGTAAATATCTTTTTTGTGCTACCATCTCCCCAGTCAACTGTTGCGTTCACAGTACCGTTAAGTGGTAGTGCTATTTTCCTGTTAGAAGAATTTATTTGGTACTTCAGCACCATTTGTGCAAATAGCGACTGAGAATAGAAAAAAAGACTAGCAATAAGTGTAAAAAACTTTAGCATGGTAGAGATGTTTTAATTTATAAATTAGTTTGTTGAATTTAAGTGAAATATAAATGAAATAAAAGTTTGTACACTTTGTTCCTATTTGTATTATTAACCTCAAAAGGATAGAAAATCTTTGCAAGGCAACCCATTAGTTGCTTGCGACTACTTTTTCTTCTCCTTCTCCTTATCATCTTCCGATGGGGCAAATACTTTGATTTTTTCGCCTTTGGCAATTCCAGAAATTATTTCGGTATTGATGCCATCAGAGATACCTGTTTTGATCATTCTTTTTTCAAACACGTCTTTTGCTTTTTCTACTTCCACCATTACCGTATCGGTTTTGTACTGAATCAGGCTTTCTTTTATGGCAAATACATTGTTCTTTTTTTCCAGCACTATGTCGGCATTGGCACTGTAGCCTGCACGTATAAACTGATTTTCTTTCAGCATTACTCGGGCTTTTATTTCAAACTGTATAGCCCCTCTGCCATCTTTGTCTAGCGTTTTTCCTTTGGGTGAAATGTAATCCAAAACCGCTCTAAAGGTATCGCCTTCTATAGCACCAATCGTTACAAGCAAATCCATGCCTTTCCTGATTTTGCCTACTTCTGATTCGTCTATTTTGCCTGTGAATTGCATCTTGTCCATTTCGGCAATAGAGGCAATGGTAGTACCGTCGTTGAAATTATTTGATTCTATCACATTCTTACCCACTTTGAATGGTACGTCCAGCACCATTCCTGAAATAGTAGTTTTGATAAGCGTATTGGTAGCATTGCCCATGCGTTTAGAAATTCCATCTCTTACCAATTGTAGGTTGTCTTGGGCGGTGTTCATTTCTTCTTGTGCTGTTTTGTATGTCAATTCTGACTGTTGCAATTCAGAAAGGGCAATTACTTTTTGGTCAAGCAATGCCTTCAATCTTTCGTAATTTATTTTTGCATTTTCAAAAGCGATTTTTGATTTACTCAGTCTGTCTTCGGCACTGTTCAGATTAATCATATTAGGAATAATGCGTACCCTAGCGATGATGTCTCCCTTCTTTACATGCTGCCCTGCCTCTACAAATATTTCTTCCAAAATACCTGAAACGATAGATTTTATTTCTACCTCTTTCTCTGGAGCAACTGTGCCAGAGGCAACGGTCTTCTTGACTATGGTGGTGGTATATGGCAATTCAGTGGTGTAGGCAACAGGTTTCGGTTTCGACTTGGAATACAAAAAATAAAAAGTCCAGCCAAACAATCCTAAAAGTGCTATGCCAATAAATATTTTAAAAAACTTTTTCATAATCTTTAATTTTTCTTTCTGTTGATATTAATTTTATTCTGCTCTTAATGCTTCTACTGGTTTTATGCTCAATGCTCTTTGGGCGGGTATTAAGCCTGCAAATATTCCCGAAACTACCAACACCGTAAGGGCTATGATGGCAATATTCAAATCGACCCCTGGGTTTTTGAAGAATACTTCTTTGCCATCCGATGGTGCTTTCTCAATAAGATTATTGATAAGTTCAAGCAACCCAATACCACAGACTATGCCTATATAGCCTGCCAGCGAGGTCAGCACTACCGACTCCATAATGATTTGGCTCACGATAGCAAAAGGTGTTGCACCTATTGCCCGACGAATCCCTATTTCTTTGGTGCGTTCTTTTATAATCACGAGCATAATGTTACTGACCCCAATGACACCAGCTACCAGCGTAAGGATACCTACAAACCAAGACAGCCATTTCATACCTACAAAAAGATTATTGATACGGTTGTATTCTTCTTCCAAATTCCAAGAACCCAATGCCTGTGCATCGTCGGGGTGTATTTTGTGGCGTTCTTTCAGTAGTTTTAGTACTTTCTTCTGCACGTCTGATGCTTTTACATTTGGCTGTGCGGTGATGCCAAACCAACCTACTTTTTTGCCCATGTTGAAGGTGTATTGAAAGGTAGAAAATGGTACGGTGATAGATTCTACCTGCTCGTCGTCCGCTCGGCTAGGTTTTTTAAGCAAGCCTACTACTAAAAAATTTACTTCATTTACTTGTATAAATTTGCCTAATGGATCTTCATTTTTTGCAAACAAAATTTCATAAACTTTTTGTCCTATCACGGCTACTTTTCGCTTGTCTGTAATGTCGGCTTGATTTATAAATCTTCCTTTTTGCAATTTATAGGTTTCTATTTGGGCATATTCAGGATAATCGCCACTCAGTTTAAAACTGCCTTCTTTTGTACCACGCATTACTTTTGTAGAGCCGAAAAAATCACCCAATCGATGTCTAGGTGCTATTACATTAACTTCTTTAATATTTTTTTTGATAGCTTCTAAGTCATCGTTGTCAAAGTCTACTCTTCTACCAGGTTTAAAACCTTTGTACTCTTTGGTAGTAGATTGTACCCAAACAAACACACTGTTAGATGCCCACGAGTCGAAGCCAGCGTTTACACCATTCTGCATACCATTGCCCGCACCCAGCATGATGAGTAGCATAAATATTCCCCAAAAAACACCAAATGCAGTAAGAAAAGTACGCAGCTTGTTGCGGCTAAGTGTAGCGTATATTTCTTGCCATTTGTCTAGGTCAAACATGTTATGAATTATGAATTATGAATTATGAATTATGTTTGAATATTGGTGATAGTGATGAGCTAATATATTATTAGTGGAAGTATGTTAAAGAACCAATTTTAAATCTTGAAACCATAATTTATATACTTAATTTTAAATTACTTACTTAATTATCTATTTACCTATTTACTAATTAATAACTTATAACTTATAACTTATAACTTATAACTTATAACTTATAATTCATAACTCATAACTTCTATTCATCTCTTAATGCTACCACTGGCGGTATCTGTGCGGCACGCCTGGCTGGAATAAACCCAGCCAATGCCCCAGAAAACACCAGCAATATTACCGCTGCTACGGCTACATTAAAATTTATTTCTGGATTGGTAAATACTTCTTTGCTTACATCAGAGCTTTGCAACCATAAGTTAATCGCCTGCACCACGCCAACACCCAATGCCAAACCTATGTACCCAAAAACAGAAGTAATGACCACGGCCTCTTGAACTATCAAAGTTATAATAGACCATGGCGTAGCCCCTAGTGCCTTGCGGATGCCAATTTCTTTGGTGCGGTCTTTTACAACTATAATCATGATATTACTAACACCTACAATGCCTGCAATGATGGTACCCATACCTATTACCCAAACAAATAATTGAATGCCTGCAAACAGCCCGCCCAGCATGGTGAGCAATTCTGCAAAGTTAAACACCCATACCGCCTTAGGGTCTTTGGGGTCAAATAAATGTTTGCTACCCAGAATTTGCTTTACTTTCGTCACCGTTTCGTTGCTGTTGTTGGCATCGGTGTTTTTTAAAGCCAACTTGATATTGTCAAACTCATTGCCTCCATTAAAAATCAACTGAGCGGTACTAAATGGCACAAAAATACGCCCTTGCCGCCACGGTCTGCCTTGATCTTTAAAGTATCCAATCACTTGAAAGGGGACACCTTTTAGTATAAAATATTTGCCTACACACGATTCTTTTTTAAATAAGGCTTCATATACATTGAACCCAATTACGGCTACTTTTCGCTTTTGGGCTACATCATTGTCATTTAGAAATCTACCTTCAGTAATATTAATTTTTTCAATATCTATAAAACCAGCATGGCAAGCCATTACCTGAAAAGATCCTTCATTTTTTTTGTAAGAAACATAGTTATCGCCCCAGGCATAAAACAAAGCTGTTATTTGGTCTAGGTTGGCAATGTTTTGTTTGATGTTTTTGATATCTTCTTCTACAAAATGAATTTTACGACCAGGTTTCATTCCCTTGTAATTCAAACTAGTTTCCCCACTGCCAATTTCAATCATAGATGGACTCATGTTCGCAAAATTACTTTTTACTCCATTCTCGAAACCCTTGCCTGCCGCAAGCAATATCACCAACATAAATATGCCCCAAGCCACACTGAAACCAGTGAGGAATGTGCGCAATTTGTTTTTACTGAGGGTAAAATATATTTCTTGCCACTTGTCTAGGTCAAACATAATTGCTTTCTATGTTATTGGCTAATGATGATTCCATCTTTCAGTCGAATGATGCGCTGGGTCTTCTCTGCTACTTCGTTTTCGTGGGTTACTATTACTATGGTAAGGCCTTGCTTGTGTAGGTCTTTGAGTATCTCCATCACGTCTTCCGATGTTTTAGAATCCAATGCCCCCGTAGGCTCATCGGCAAGAATTACTTTGGGCTGTGATATTAATGCTCTAGCGATGGCTACCCGCTGCTTTTGCCCACCCGACAATTCGGAAGGCATGTGATTGGCCCAATCTCGTAGCCCCATTTTGTCCAAATATTCAAGTGCCAATTCATTGCGTTTGTTACGCCCTACACCTTGATAATACAGGGGAAGTGCCACATTTTCCATAGCATTTTTAAAAGCAAGCAAATTGAAAGATTGAAATATAAATCCTAAAAATTTATTTCTATAATGAGCTGCCTTGGTTTCAGAAAGATTTTTTATTAACGTATCGTTAAGGTAGTAACTACCCTCGTCGTAATTGTCAAGTATCCCCAAAATATTGAGCATCGTAGATTTGCCCGACCCCGACGAACCCATGATAGACACCAACTCGCCATTTTTAATATGAATATCTATACCTTTAAGAACGTGCATGGCACTAGCCCCCATGTGGTACGACTTATGAATTCCTGACAATTTAATCATGAGTGAATGGCAAAAATGGGGTTAAAAATTTTATCGGATTGCATGGAGCGTTAATGAAGGAATTATCGACCAGGTTAAATCATTGACTAAGTTTCTATTTGCATCAACATGGCTTAATTTTGACGAATTGTAAGCACTTCTAGCTAAAAAACCTGGGGCAAGAATAATAAAAAGTAGTATAGTTGTGAAAGCAAAATTCATACTAACTACCCTAGTTCTCTTACTCTAAAATATTTTTCACCAATTTTGATTAGTTGAGTTTGCCCACTCGTAGAACTTATTTTATGTGCAATTCTCACTAATCCACTACCAACCTCAGGGCTTCTGAATGATATCAGTTTAGTTGATTTTTCTTTGGGTTCGTTTATTTTACTCATAATTTAAAGTTATATCTTTTTAAATATTATACAAATTGATTCTTTAAAATTATGGATAGAAGTCCCAAACTGTAGATTTTACATCGTGAATACATCAGCATCCAAATCTGCTGGAAATTTATTGCGAAATGCCACAAGAGAATCATAGTGCAGGGTATGCGTGTGTACTATTTCATCATTTGATTTGTAAAATAGTGATTCTCCTTTAAAATCAATTACGGTCGAGTTGCCTAGGTAATTTACTTCATTGCCATCATTGCCTATTCTATTTACGCCTACTACATAGCTTATATTTTCTATGGCTCTTGCTTTTAGCAAAGTATCCCAAGCGATTATTCTTGCAGTAGGCCAGTTGGCAACATATAGCAATACATCGTATTCATTTTTTACATTTCTGCTCCATACTGGGAAACGCAAATCATAACAAATGAGTGGGCATATTTTCCAACCTTTTATTTCTGTAATTATTTTCTTTGTGCCAAATGAATACACCTCATTTTCTGATGCCATACGAAACAAATGACGCTTGTCGTAATACTGATATACTCCCGTAGGTTGCATCCACACCAGTCTATTAAAATATTGGTTTTGCTCTTTTACAATATAGCTGCCAGTGACTACTGCATTGGTTTGTGCTGCCATTTGTTTCATCCACTTCATAGTGGTTAGGTTCATGGGTTCGGCATGTTTTGCAGCGTTCATAGTAAAGCCTGTGGTAAACATTTCGGGCAATACTATCATGTCTGTTTCGGTATGGTGCTGCCATATTTTTTCCTCCAGCATACCCATATTGGCGGTGGGCGATTCCCAATGCAAGGCTGTTTGTACTAGTGTAACTTTTAAATCTTGCATTGGAAATATTGATCAGTAATTTTTATTCATTCAAATATTTTTGACCTAAAATTATTTTTTCAATGGAAATTTCATTCTATAACTAGCATCGGTATTGCCTTTGCTGATGTTGCTTAACTTTTTTTTGAGTAGTTGTTTTTTTAAGCTAGATAGATGGTCAACAAAAAGTACACCCTCAATATGATCGTACTCGTGCTGAATGATGCGGGCAGCAAACCCATCGTAGGTTTCGGTATGCTCTACCCAATGTTCATCAAAATAATGAATTCTTAAATTAGGCGCACGATATACATCGCCACGAACGCCAGGAATGCTTAGGCAGCCTTCTTCGTAAGCCCACTCGTCGCCCCATTCTTCTTCTATCGTGGGGTTTATAAATACTTTTTTAAAATCAATTTTTAGGAGTGTTTTTTTTTCTGTTTCGTCTTCATCGTCTTCATCATCGAGTAGCGGTGCGGCATCGGCTACAAACATACGAAGGTTCATTCCTATTTGCGGTGCAGCCAGCCCTACGCCACGTGCATTATACATGGTTTCAAACATATCTTCGGCAAGCTTTACTACATCTAGTTCGCCTTGTACTATATCTTGACCTACTTTTTTTAAAACGGCGTCGCCATAGGCAACTATAGGGTATATCATAATAATGAAAATTGGGTACAAATATAATATATCATAGCTACTGCCCATCATATTTTTAATCTTTGCGATGATGGTCATGATAATTATGACATTGAAATAATTTTTAAAGTTACAACACATTAAAAATTTAAAAAAAATAGGTATAATTATTTATATATTAATTGTATTGCCATGGCAGCTTCTTTATCTCATTCGACACTATCCAAGTTAATTTTTGATCAGGCAACAGATGCACTGGTGGCAGTAAATACTGAGGCAGAAATAATACTTGCCAACCTTTGTTTTTGTCGCACCTTTGATATTGATGAGGGTATAGTGAATGGGCAAAATATAGATGATGTGATACTTTGCTCGGCCAATATCAATATTCAAAATATATTATCGGATTTTATTGAGCAAACAGATTTCAACGAAAAAAAAATTGTCAATGCTTGCTTGGATGCTTCGGCTGGACACACCTATCATATTCAGCTAATAAAAATAATAGAGACAGAAACCGTCGCTGGGGTGTTGATGATGTTTATTCCTACACAATTTACACAACTTGAACTGTCGGCCGACAAAAGAAATAACTTGCAAAAACAAAGTGATGCACTACTGGAGATTGCAAAAAAATCTTTTTGGCAATCGGGCAATCTTGACGATTGCTATAAAGTGGTAACTCAAATGGCGGCTACGGTACTGAACGTTGAAAATTGTAGCGTATGGATGTTTGAGGGCGACAACTTGGTTTGCAAAACGTGGTATCAAAAAACAGAGGATATATATACCTACGGCTTTGTTATAGATATAAAAAAGTACCCCACTTATTTCAATACTTTACGCAATACTGGTATTATAGACGCAAATGATGCACTTACAGACCATAGAACCATTGAATTTTTAGAAGATTATTTTATACCCAATAATATTTATTCATTGCTAGATATAGCTATAAAAAATGGAGGAGAGGTGTGTGGTATATTTTGTTGTGAGCAGGTAGGTTGCAAGAAAGAATGGCAACTTGATGAGAAAAATTTTGCCAGCTATCTATGCGAAACCATATCGCACGCTTTTAGTACCTACAAAGAGAATGAAATTAAAAAAGATATTTTAATTCGAGAAAAATATTTTCAATCACTGATAGAAAACTCGCTAGATATTATTGCCATTGCCAGTGAAGATGCACGATTTACCTATTTTTCTCCATCACTTACGCGTGTTTTGGGTTATGAAAATGAAGAGGTAATAGGGCGTACTCCTTTTGAATTTGTGCACCCAGAAGACCATGCAGAACTTGTATCTATTTACATGCAGGTGCTGTATCAGTATGGGCAAACGGTAAAATCCTGCTTTAGATTTTTGCACAAAGATGGCAGTTGGAAAAATATAGAAAGTGTCGCTAAAAATCTATTGGATATTGATGGGGTAAACGGTATTGTAATCAATATTCGAGATATTTCTGATAGAGTGATTGCAGAAAATGAAATTTTAAGAAAAGAAAAATATTTTAGGCTGCTTACTGAAAATTCTTTCGATGTACGCTACACTGCCGATGCCTTGGGGTGGATCAATTATATATCTCCTTCTGTAAAAGAAATTTTAGGCTTTGACCCCGAAGAGATAATAGGTACCAATGGATGGCATTATATAGACGATAGCTACAAAGATGTATTGTCGAAAGATTGGGAAAGAATGCGTACCATACCTAAAGGAATATTGTACAATCAACTTCTCATCATTAAAAAAGATGGCACTAGAATAGACGTAGAATTGATAGCCAAAAACATGCTGTCCGATCCTGATATCAATGGGGTCATAGTTACTTTTAGAGACATTACCGAACGTAAAATATTTGAAAAGAAACTGCTAGAAAGTGAAGAATATTTTAGATCGCTCATAGAGAATTCTAACGATGCTATGACAATCATTGATACCTATGGAAAACGTACCTACGTAAGCCCTTCTACCGAAAAAGTTTTTGGCAGAAGTACCGAAGGTCTTTTAGGGCAATCTCCTTTCGACTTGCTTCATCCCGATGAAATGGAACAAACCATGAGCATATTTTTAGACCTTTGTCAGCATCCCGATAAAGTAGTAAGTCATGAATTGAGGATGCAAAATGCACAAGGAAACGACTGGATCAATATTGAAATAACAGCCAAAAATTTATTGCACAACCCCATAGTAAAAGGCGTAGTACTGAATGCGAGAGATGTAACAGAAAAAAAGAAAATAGAACAAAAATTAAAAGATAGCGAAGAATATTTTAGAGCATTGATAGAAAATACTTCTGATGTAATATCTGTAATAGATGCAGATGGAAAAAGAAAATTTACCAGTCTTTCGGTGAGTCATGTTTTTGGACGAAATCCAGAAGATATACTAGGGCAAAGCCCTATGGATTTGGTACACCCAGAAGATTTGCCATTGATAAAAATGAAATTGGTAGAACTGCTGCAAAATCCAGGGTTGCCCATCAAATCAGAAGCACGAATGCAACATGCCGATGGTCGCTGGCTACACATAGATGTGGTAGGTTGCAATCTACTTCACAATCCTGCGGTAAACGGAATTATATTGAATGGTAGAGATATTACAGCCACAAAGCTGGCTCAACAAAAACTGGTATTGAGTGAAAAATATTTTCGTTCACTGATAGAAAATTCTAACGACATGCTCTCTATTTGCAATGCCAATGGATACTTTTTTTATGCAAGCCCATCAGTAGAGCGTTTTCTAGGATATTCCAATCAGTCTTTTTTGAACAGCAACCTCAAAGATTACATTCATCCAGATTTTGAGGCAGCCTGTATCAAAGTGCTCAACAAATCTTTAGAGCATCCAGGCATTACCTTCAAGCAAGAGTTGTATCATAGGCATAAAAATGGGAATTATATTTATTTGGAAACTATTTTTAATAACCTTATCAACGATGAGGCGGTAAAGGGTATCGTGATGATAAGCAGAGATGTAAGCGAGCGAAAAAATGCAGAGTTGATATTGCAGAATTACAATGCTCAATTGGCGACCGAGGTAAATGCCAAAACTATAGAACTAAAAACAAAAAATAATACTTTAGAGGATTTACTTTCTAATCTAAAATCTACGCAGGCACAACTGATACAATCAGAGAAAATGGCGTCTTTAGGGTTACTTACTGCCGGCATAGCTCATGAAATAAACAATCCTATCACCTTTATTACTGCCAATGTGAAGCCACTAAGGCGTGATATAAATAGTTTAAAAGAATTTTTGGATGTATTTGAAAGCTTCGATTTCATTACCGAGGAGAAAAAAATTAAACAAATAAAAAAAATCAAATCTGAACTGGAAATTGATTATTCATTGGAAGAAATGGATCAATTGCTCAATGGGATAGAAGAGGGGGCCAACCGTACTTTTGAAATTGTAAAAAGCCTTCGCAATTTCAGTCGCCTAGACGAGGTAGATTTGAAAATGGATGATATCAACCAAAGCATCAATAATACCTTAATGCTGCTACAAAGCAATTTTCATCAAGACATAGTGATTGTGAAAAATTACAACAGTATGCCCAATATAGAATGCTATCCTGGTAAGTTAAATCAAGTATTTATGAATATTATTTCCAATGCCTTTCAGGCTATCACTGACAAGGGGTGCGTTACTATTTCTACTTGGTTTGAGAAAGAAAAATCGCAAATAAAGATATCTATTCGTGACACAGGAAAAGGCATGAGCGAAGAAACAATGTCCAAAATATTTGAACCCTTTTTCACTACCAAACAAGTGGGCGAGGGTACAGGGTTGGGGCTATTTATTTCTTTTGGAATCATTGAAAACCACAAAGGAAATATCGAGGTAAAAAGCCAGCTAGATATGGGTAGCGAATTTATCATTACTTTGCCTTTAAGCCAATCAGACCTTAGTGAAAAGTAATGTTCTTTTTCAATGAATCACTGTGGATATTTAAATCCCTTTAGGCTATGTGTTTGGGATGTTTTATAATTTCTTTTCCCAAAACATTGCCCTTCCTGTACTTTGTGTTAAAGTGTAGCTGTTAAATCCAAAATCGGTATATACTTTTTGAGCTCGAGTATTTCCCTCCAATACTTCAAGTGTTATTTTACAATATCCTCTTTGTATTGCTATAGTTTCTAAGTGAGACAGAATGTTTTTACCAATTCCCTTGCCTCTTGCAGAACTGCGTACCATCAAGTCGTGTAAATTCAAATAAGGCTTTGCATTGAACGTAGAAAAAGCTTCGAAAGCGATTGCTAATCCTACGGCTAAATCATTTTCAAAAACCAAAAGTATTAGTGCCGTAGGTCTTTTTATAAGTTCATTGATAAGATTTTGTTTTACGAATAATGAAAGTTCCTTATTACCTCCCATAACATCACAAGCATATTCGTTCAAAAGTGTGATTGTTGCAGATGCGTGAATTGGATTTTCTAGATTGGCTTCTATTGTAGTCAACATGAGGTGAAAATATTCATTTATTCAAATAGCTAACTTTTAAAGCATTCGAGCAATATCGCATTGATTTCTTCTTTGTCAAAAGCAAAAATCTCATCATATTTTTCTCCTTTTCTTAAGCCTAGCCATTCCATAAATTCAGTTTTCTCATCTGATTTTTTTGGAGAGTTTATTGTTTCTAGCATGTCATAAAAACCATAAATTCCACCACAATCTTCGGTAGGTCCAGCATTAGCACCATCTATACAAATAGGAAATAGCACATCTTCTGTAGGCTTAGCTAATATTTTGATTTCATGATGCCAATCATCACCAAAGTCGTAAGTGTAGCTTAGTTTCTTCTTGAACAATGGGGTAAGTATGTCGCTAAGATAAGTTTGAGTAGCGTCGTAGTTTTCATGGTTTTTACCACCAAATAAACCAAAATCTTCATCATCTTCATTGGGCAATCCAATCTTATCGCTATTGTAGGGTGCACCCAAATTGAATTGATACATGTGATAGTTTTCCCAACCCATTACTATTTGTATTACTTCATGCAATTGGTCAAACGTAAATTTTTCTGGAACAATTACTTTTCTGTAAATTTTAGGCTCTGAGCCTGAAAGAACAATATTTAATTTGTGTGCCATAATTTTTCAATTTTTCTAAATGAAATACTACCAAATAAAATTAATATTCTTAACAATAACAATAACAATAACTATCTAATTTTACAACCAATCCAGCCGTAGTAAACTACATACAGATAGCAGACAAATGGAGTGAGCATGGCCAACTGAATGTTTGAAATATCAGAGATATAACCCATCAACGCAGGTAGAATGGCAGCACCACATATTCCCATAATCAAATAGGTAGAGCCTTGTTTGGTAAAGCTGCCCAAATTTTTGATGGCCAATGTAAATATAGTGGAGAACTGAATAGAATTGAAAAAACCAATTGCTACCAAGCAACCTACCGCTGCATAGCCTGATAACACAGTACACAATAAAGAGAGTATTGCCGATATGGCTGCAAATAGAACGAGCATTTTGGCGGCATCTATTTTGGTCATAATCCAAGCTCCTACGAATCGACCTACCATGAAAATACCTAGAAATGTGGTTAGGCATAAGGCTTTAACTTCTGTAGTAAGATTGTCTAATTTTAAATATTCGAGATAGCTAAATAATTTTCCACCAACGCCCTCTTGAGCACCCACATAAAAAAATATGGCCAATACGCCCAAAATCAAATGAGGAAAATCAAATAATGATTTGTTGGTAGTGTCTATCGACTGGTCGCCTTCTTCTTCTATCTCGGGCAAGTCTGCAAAGTATATGGCTACCGCAAAAATAGTGAGCAAAATGATTAATGCTAGATATGGACCTTTCACACTATTCGCAGCTTCTATTTGGAAAATTTCAAATTGTGAAGCAGTCATTGCCTTGATTTGCTCTACACTCAATTCTTTGTCTCCCAATATTAGCTTAGTACCTGCGTATGCGGCTAGGGTCTTGGCTAGTGCGTTGAAACCCTGTGCCAAATTTAGCCTACTCGCTGCTGTTTCCGAGGAGCCAAGTATGCTTGCATAAGGATTGGCAGCAACTTCTAAAAACGTACAACCGAAGGCGATAATGAGCAATGCACCAAGAAAAAATCCATAAACCCTGTAATCGGCAGCTGGAAAGAACAATGCACAGCCCAATATACATAAGCCTAGACCTATTAATATTCCATTCTTATACCCCAGTTTATGAATGATTTTGCCCGCAGGAATAGCCGCCAAAAAGTAACCAGCAAAAAAAGCACTTTGCACTAGCGACGATTGCAGTTCAGTAAGGGTAAATGCTTTTTTTAAATGATTGGTAAGTACATCGTTCAGTGCACCCATAATGCCCCACACTGCAAATATCATCAGTATGGTGATAAAGGGTCTTAAATAATTTTGGTTACTACTAGTGGTGTTTGATTTTAATTGTGTTGGTGCACCTACTGCCATGAGTTTATTGTATTGATATTGTGATGATGTGTTTTTTTAATCAAGGGTTTGCAAGATTACTCAAAATAGATTGTATTAAAAAATTGCCATTCTATTTTCAAAAAAAAACCAATACATACAGCAAGGCTGTGTATTGGTTTGAATTCTTGATATTAGGTGTATTTGCTATTCTGTCATTCTGTATTTTGAACTTCGGTATTTTTTAGATTTCGATTTGCTGTAGTAATCAAAATTGCCATCTAGGAAGAATTCTTTTTCTTGATTTTGACGTACTTCTATAATGGCTTTGGTAAATTGGTGGTTCGATATTTTGTTTTTTATCAGGCTGTCCATAACTTTTTAATTTAAAATTATGAGACTATTAACGCCTATGTTTGAGTAGGGTTTTATAAATATTAAAAATTATTTTCGTGCTGAAAAATAAAATACTTTATACTAAAATTTTACTCGTTGCATTTCACGGGTCATGTCTTTTTGTTTTAATGTATCTCGTTTGTCGTATAGTTTTTTTCCACGAGCAAGTGCTATTTCTATTTTGGCAAAACCTCTATCGTTGATAAATACTTTAGTAATAATGATGGTAAGCCCCCGCTCTTCTGATTTTTTTTCTAGTTTGCGAAGTTCTATTTTTTTTAAAAGCAACTTTCTATCTCGCATAGGCTCGTGATTGTAGTGCGTGCCTTCTTTATATTTAGATATGGTAAGGCTTTTGACCCACAACTCGCCATGATTGAAAAAGCAATAAGCATCTTGCATCTGCACTTGCGACATGCGTATAGACTTTATTTCAGTGCCTGTAAGTACCATGCCTGCTATGTAGGTATCTATTATTTCGTATTCGTGAAATGCTTTTCTATTTCGTAAGGAAACGTTTTTTACTATTTCTGCCATAATCAAAGGTGTAGTGTAGAGTTTGGAATTTTCATTCTAGGGTCGGGTACGGTTTCTAGGTTGGCATATCTACCCTGCAAGTAGTGATAGTGTGCTGCCATAGCTATCATTGCAGCATTATCGGTGCAGTATTCAAATTTGGGAATAAATATTTGCCAATTATTTTGCTGGGCTAATTTCTCCAATGTATTTCGTAAACCTTTATTAGCCGATACTCCGCCCGCAATAGCAATGCTGGTTATACCTGTTTCGGCAACTGCCTTTTTTAATTTTTTTATTAAAATAGAAATTAAAGTAAACTGCACAGAGGCACAAATATCGTTTCTGTTTTCAGTTATAAACTCAGGATTTGTTTTTGTTTTCTCTTTTAAAAAATATAAAAAAGAAGTTTTGATACCACTAAATGAAAAATCAAGATTGGGCATATCTACTTGTGGAAATTTATACGCCAATGGATTGCCTAGTTGTGCATATTGATCTATCAATGGGCCGCCAGGGTAGGGTAGGCCTAGTAGCTTAGCAGTTTTGTCAAAGGCCTCGCCTACCGCATCGTCGTTGGTCTGCCCTATTATTTCCATTTCTAGATGAGAAATTACTTTTACCAATTGGGTGTGCCCACCACTCACTGTTAGGCACAAAAAAGGAAAGCTAGGCTTAGGGTCATCTATAAAGTGAGCTAAAATATGAGCCTGCATGTGGTTGATGGCAATGGTTGGTAGGTTTAATCCCATAGCATAGGCCTTGGCAAATGATACACCTACCAACAATGAACCCAATAATCCTGGTCCTTGGGTATAAGCCACAGCATTTAGGTCATATTTTGTTATATTTGCAGTGTTCAATGCATCGAGCACTACAGGTACTATGTTTTGTTGGTGTGCACGTGAAGCCAGTTCTGGCACGATGCCCCCATATTTAGCATGAATTTCTTGTGTGGCAATAATGTTGGATAGAATTTTGCCATTGCGAATTACTGCGGCCGCAGTTTCATCGCATGAAGACTCAATGGCTAGTATTGTTATATTCATCGTCGAAACCTTTTGAAGCCTACAAAGCTAAGCATATTAAAAATAAAGAAAGGAATTTACAGGGTTTTTAAAACGCTGCTTGAAGGCGTATGGCGGCTGTTTTTTTTACTATTGTTGCTAATAGGTTTGCTTTTAGTTGCTATTCAAATACCTGTGGTGCAAAATAAACTGGTAGATGTAGCCACAGATTATGTAAGTGAAAAATTATATTTCCCAGTAACAATAGGTAGTGTAGGTATTAGTTGGTTCGACGAGATAGTGCTGTACAATGCAGTGATGGAAGACCCCAATGGCGGTAAAATGATTTACCTAGGCAAAGCCATTGTGGATTTTAAAATAATGAAATTACTGAATGCCGATATTGTGGTTGAAGATGTTTCTCTGCAAGATGGTGGTGTAAACTTGATTGCTTACAAAAATGGACATCTTAACATCAACGATTTTATAGATGCGTTGTCTGGAAATGACACTACTACCACCTCGCCAAGCCAGCCACCTACACCATTTACAGTGCCCTATATCGAGTTGGTCAATATGAATTTTAGTTTCAATGATGTAGTGCAGCCGCATATTCCCGATTTTGATCATTTTCATTTTGAATTTGACAGCATCAATGCCGATGTGTACAATTTAAAAATAGTGGGCGACACTTTTAAGATAGATGTACGCAACCTAAATACTTTTGAAACCCATACCCAACTAAGGATACATAGCCTAAGTACCGATTATTTGATTACTGATAAAAGAATGGAGTTTGCCGCACTTGATGCTAAAATAGGCGACTGTCATGTAAAAAATTATATGAATTTTGGATTTAGAGAAATAGGCAACCTGTCTTACTTTGTAGATAGTACCGATGTTACGCTTAATCTAGACAGCACCGTATTGAGTTTGCAAGATCTTTCTTTTTTTAATGCTGAATTAAAACCCTATACCGACAAGGCAATATTGTCGGGGTTTTTCAAAGGTAAAGTTGGCGATTTTGGGGTAAGAAATTTATCGTTTCAGTTTGGCAACAATTCAATTTTTAAAGGCAAGTTAGAGCTAAAAGGCTTGCCCAATATTCGAGAAACATTTGTCGATTTTGCATTCAAAGAATCAAAGCTAGATGCAAGAGACATTCGTCAATACTGCGATGCATTTACCTATCGACAATTTCAAAAATTTGCTACCATAGCTGGTAAGGGCAATTTTGTTGGGTTTGCCAACGATTTCGTTGCCTCGGGCAATTTCAATACTGGCCTAGGAACTTTGAAGGCCGACATTAATTTCAAAATTGACGATCACAAACATGCACACGCATTTTACGAAGGGCAAGTGACCACTTCCAATTTTAATCTTGGTAAATTAATAGAGCAAGAAGATTATATAGGGCATATAGACATAGATGGTAAGCTAGAAGGCGAGGGGGTAGAGATTGCCAATGCGGTAGTGAAAGTAAATGCCAAAATTCCTAAAATAGAATTAAACGGCTATCAATTTAAAAATATAAAAACCAACGCAACACTGCAAAACCGACTATTCGACGGGTTGCTAGAGGTAAACGACAGCAACCTAGTATTGCAAACTATAGGCAAGGTAGATTTGCGTAAGGATAAAAACATAGTCAATATTTCGGGAAGAATAGATAAGGCAAATCTAAGACCCCTCAACTTGAGCTTGAATAATAAAGAAGCACTTTTGAGAACCAATTTTTATTTCAATTTTACGGGTTTAGAAATTGATAAAATAGATGGCGAATGCGGACTGGTAAACACTTACTTGCTCTATAAAGGTGTGAAAGAAGTAGAGATAGATTCTTTAAAAATCATAACAAAAAAGATAGATAAGAAAAGAACATTCACCGTCAATTCAGACTTGCTAACGCTGGATGCAAGAGGCGATTTTGATTTTACCACATTGATTGCCGAGTGCAAACGATTGTATAAGGAATATAGTATTAGCCTTGCCAATGATAAGGTAGAAATTGAAAACTACTATGCTGCCAAAAATAACAGTGTCACTGGACTATCTCAGTTGGATTTTAGTTTGCATGCCAAAGATTTGAATCAAATACTTTCTATCTATGTGCCCAATCTATATTTATCGAGTGGTTTCTTTGTAAAAGGCGATTTTACTAGTGGTCACAGTAGTATACTGAACATACAATCGTTTATAGATACGGTATATTTCAACGAAAATGAATTGATAAAAACGGAAATAGAATGCAGCACCTCTAAGGCGATAAATCATGCCGATGTAAACGCTTCGTTGTTTATTAATTCCAAATCGCAAAAGCTAAAATCAGGATTAAAGTTTAGAAACCTTTATTTTGAAGGCAACTGGAAAAATGATGCCATTGATTTTAAGAGCAAGCTGTACCAGCAAGATTCAGAAGATCATTTGATATTGAATGGTGATGTGAAACTGGGCGATCGCACGCAAACCTTGGTCTTGAGAAATTCAGAATTACATATCCTCAATCAAGTATGGAATTTGCCACAAGACAACAAAACATTTTTTACCAAGACTACCATTGGATTTGAAAATTTAAAATTACAAAACGGTGTGCAATACATAGCACTAGATGGCGAAATGTCGGATGATCCAGAGCATGAGTCTAGGTTGGTATTTCAAGATTTTAAAATGGAAAATCTAAATCCATTGTTGAAAAATACAAATCTGAAAGGAAACCTAAACGCCAATTTTGTGCTCAAAAAAGTTTTCTCTGGTGTGCAGGCAGTAGGAAATATTGACCTAGATACATTTATAGTCGATGGGTTTAAGATAGGAAATATCAAAGGTGCTACTACTTATGACAATGCTACCAATACCATCAAAGCTGGGGTAGAGGTAGTTCGTGACGATATAAAAGTAATTGATATCATGGGCGACATCGTCCCTTCTAGCGATACGACAGAAAATAAATTGGATCTGCGTGCATCGCTCAATGGTGCAGATTTGGAAATATTAAATCCATTGCTCAGAGGCGTGCTGACCAACATTGGCGGCAAGGCCACTGGGGTATTTAAAATAAAAGGTAGCACTAAGAATATTTCAATACAAGGCAAAGCTGATGTAAAAAAAGGAAAATTTAAAGTGCCCTATTTAGGAACCACCTATTATTTTGAGGATCAAATTTACCTTACAGAAAATTTGATAGGGTTCAAAAATCTAAAACTAAAGGATAGCGAAGGCAATATGGGTACGGTAAATGGAGGTTTGTACCACGATCATTTCAATCATTTTATTGTAGATATTAAAGGCCTATTTAAAGATATGAAAGTGCTAAACTTAGAAGAGAAAGACAACAATCTTTTCTATGGCGAGGCCAATATTAGTGGCGACTTTGAGATATTGGGCACATTCGACGATTTACAAATTAATGCCAATGCGATAACCAAAAAAGGAACAAAAATTTATATACCCATCAACAGCAGTAGTACGCTAGAGCAGCAGAGTTACATTAAATTTATTTCTAAAAAAGACAAAGTAACGCTGAAAAAAACTAGAGATAGCGTAGATGTGTCGGGCTTAAAGATGGAGTTTAATCTAGAAATAACCCCAAGTGCCTATACTGAAATTATTTTTGACAAACGTACTGGCGATATTATTAGAGGATATGGGCAAGGCAACTTGAAACTTAAAATAGATACCAGAGGCGATTTTACCATGGAAGGCGATTATAGGTTTAGAGAAGGTTGGTATAATTTTACGTTGGCTGGCCTTATCAATAAAGAGTTTAAAATTAAATCGAATAGCAGTATTTCATGGTCGGGCGATCCTTATGGCGGCCTCATGGATATTGAGGCAGAGTATCTCCAATATGTGTCTATGAAGCCACTATTGAAAGATTCTTTGAAACTAAAAAACTCGGAAATGAATAGAAAATATCCTGCCGAGGTAAGGCTAGGGTTGAAGGGCAATCTACTGAGTCCAGAAATTAAAATGGGAATAGATATACTTCGCAACCCGTCGTTTATGAATGAAGAAGTGACGGCTTTCAAATCTAAGCTAGCCAGCAATGACCAAGAGCTAAACAGGCAGGTTTTTAGCGTACTGGTATTGGGTGGGTTTGCTCCCGAAAATAGTTTTTCGGGCATAGCCAGCCCAGCCAATAATTTAAGCGAAATGCTGTCGAATCAGCTTAGCAACTGGCTGTCGCAGGTAGATGACAAATTGCAAATAGATGTAAATCTCAATTCGCTAGATAGAAATGCACTCAATACTTTTCAAATGCGGCTTTCATACACCTTGCTTGATGGTCGCCTTCGCATTACTAGAGATGGAAGTTTTCAAAATGCCCAAAACCCTAATCAAACCAACGTGTCGAACATAGCAGGCGAGTGGACAATAGAATATTTGCTCAGTGCCGATGGCAAGTTTAGAATGAAATTATTTAATAAAATCAATCAAAATATTTTAATCAATAGTGTAGGCGGCAACTCTACCTCGTCTGCTGGCTTTAGCGTTCTGCATACCCAAAGTTTTAATGGACTTAAAGATTTGGTAAAACCACAAAAGGACAACATTACGCAAGAGCTGAATAATTATATTTTGAAAAAATCTAAAGAAGAAGACAAAAATTTTGAAGAAAATCAACAAAAATAATTACCTGTTGTTCCAAATGAAAGAGAAACAAAAGGCGACAATCCGAATGAAAATAAGATTGCCCCCAAAGAAGAACATCAATAGCTACTTGTTTTTGTTCTCTTTTTTACCCATTTCTATTTAGTATTAATTCCTATTTCCCCATTGTTACAGTTACCCATTTCTATTTTTTGGTTTAGAAGAGATTTGCGATTGCACGACAACGCTGCTCTCTATCACTCCCTAAAAGCAGGTTTACCCGTATTGCCCATTTTTATATTTGATACAGAAATTTTAAATAAACTGGAGAACAAAAGTGACGCTAGAGTGCAATTTATTCATCAAACCCTTGCCAATATTGATAGAGAGTTGCAAGCTTACCATTCTTCATTGCTGCTAATGCATGGAAGTGTAATAGATATTTTAAATACAATATTGACAAAATTTAATGTAAAAAAAGTATATGCAAACCATGACTACGAACCTAGTGCAATAGCTAGAGACGAACAGGTAAATATTTTTTTACAATCAAAGAACATTGAATTTCATACCTTCAAAGACCAAGTAATATTTGAAAAAAATGAAATATTAAGCGATACAGGAAATCCTTATAAAGTTTACACCCCTTACAAAAACAAGTGGCTACAGAAGGTAAATGATTTTTATTTGAAGTCCTATCCCGTAGAAAAATATGTGGCTAATTTTTACCAATCTACACCTTTTGCACTCCCTACACTTGCTGCTATTGGGTTTCGACCTTCCCACATTCAAATTCCATCTACCCGAATCAATGAAAATTTGTTGAAAGAATATGATTTGCGTCGTGATTATCCAGAGCAGGCGGCTACCTCTTTGCTAGGGATACACCTTCGGTTTGGCACACTATCGGTGAGGCAGATGGCGAGTAAAGCCCAAGCCATCAATGCTACTTGGCTAAGCGAATTTATATGGAGAGAATTTTTTATGCAGTTGCTATTCCACTTTCCCTATGTGCAAAAAGAACCTTTCAATAGAAAATTTTTGAAATTAGGTTGGCGGTATGATGAAAAAGATTTTGAAAAATGGTGCAATGGCAATACTGGGTATCCGCTGGTAGATGCAGGCATGAGAGAGCTCAATGCTACAGGGCACATGCACAATAGAGTGCGTATGGTGGTGGCTAGTTTCCTTACCAAACATTTGCTCATAGACTGGACTTGGGGAGAAGCATATTTTGCACAACGATTGCTTGACTACGACCTTGCAGCAAACAATGGTAACTGGCAGTGGAGTGCTGGCACAGGTGCCGATGCACAACCATTTTTTCGCATCTTCAATCCTACTTTACAGCAAGAGCGATTTGACCCACACTTTAAATACATTAAAAAATGGGTTCCAGAATATGGAACATTCAACTATGTAGCCCCCATGATAGACCACAAATTTGCGACAGATAGGGCAAAACAGGCTTTTAAAAATATCCAAGACTAAAACGAAAAATACCTATTTTTGTAGCCTATATTTTTAATGACAACAACCCAATATGTGCGGTAGATATTCTTTAATTTCTGATAAAAAAAATCTTGAAAAAAGATTTGGCGTTACTTTCCCTGCCGACTTAAAACCTAGGTACAATGCTGCCCCCACCCAGCTGCTTCCCATCATAGCCAATGATAATACTACAGAAGCACATTATTGCAAATGGGGACTAGTGCCACACTGGTCGCTCAATGAAGCTGGTGGTAGCAACCTTATCAATATTCGTTCTGAAAATATATTATCAAAAAATACTTTTAAACTGGTAGCCCAAAGCCAACGCTGCATAGTGCCTACTGACGGATTTTATGAATGGAAAAAAGAATTAAAATTACGCACACCCTACAGAATAATGCTGAGCAACGAACAGCCATTTGCTTTCGCAGGTATATGGGATGAGTGGCAAAACGACCAAGGTCAAAGTCTTCGCACCTTTGGCATCGTTACCACTGAAGCCTTGGGCGATTTGAAAGAAATACACGACCGTATGCCCATTATTTTGACCCCCGAAACGGAAAAAATATGGCTACATGCCACCCTCGCAGATACCGATATGCGACAAATTTTTGACACTACACCTTTCAGCCAACTTACATTTTACAAATCACACCGCAATGTAAACTCAGCCATGGTAGATGAACCAGTATGTATAGAACCCGCACCTAAGTTGTATCCTGGTGAATCTTACAGTCTTTTTGATTAGTATTTGGGTTATTTTTTATTGAAAATTGAAAATTTCCCTTATCCAATGTTATCTTTTTTTGTAAAATTGATACTAAACCATATCAAAATCTAAAACCTCACGTATAAGATTTTTGACATGAATCGACATAGATGTTTTGCATCTGATGGCGATTGTTTTTTACCCATTTTCTGAGAATTTTCTGCTGGTTATGACACTAAAATTTAAGCCCAAGGCCATTATTGTGCATCCGATATTTACCCTTCTTTTTTTTGGTAGCCTATGCCTGTTTGCACCAAGCGATACAATAGCACAGTCTAAAATGGGGGTTAGCCTAAGCCCAGGTATAGGGTCTATCTATTCCCCTACCTTGAATAATATTCAAAAATCACAAATAGGGAAAGAACCATTGCTCAGTACAGCCTCGGCATCTAGGGGGGTAGGTTTCAATATGGGGTTAGGTATATTTTATCAATATGCCATTAATAAAAATGTAGCATTGTTGATAGACCCAAGTTTCAATATGTTGTTTTCTAAAATTTATATGAATCAAAAATATGAAAATTTGGACAAGAACGGCACAGGCACACAAGTAAGAGAAGAGGCAAAAGCAAAAATAACTACCATGTACCTGCATGTTCCACTGCTGGTCAAATATACCTTTTTTCAAAAAAGAAAACTCTATCTACTTGCTGGCGGTGCTATGAATATCATGCTTCAGTCAAAATTAAAATCAGAAGAAACCACCACCACCTCTACCTATGGTTTTGAGAGAATCACCGAAACAAATGTTTTGCCAACAACTACATTTACAGCTAGTATTGATAAATTTAATCCAGTACAATTTTCAGCCGTAGTAGGTTTGGGAAGGCAGTTTAGAAAAGGTTTGAAAAATGTTTCTTTAGATTTTACCTACAGCCATCCACTAGTGGGCGGTACTTTCTATAGTTCGTCAAGCGATATGAAACAGGCAAAACAAAATTCAATATTTGGCGAAGCAGGTAAAATAGAAAGTGAAACTAAGTCGCCTCAATTTTCGCTTAACGATTTTAAAATGGGCGTATTTAATGTTACGTTACGTTTTACCTTAAAGAAATTTGATAAATCTGCCTATGTCAAAAAAACAGATTCTACGATGTTGCCCACCAAGGCAGAAATTGTACCACCCACCCCCAGTACAAGTAAATCTATAGAGGTAGCCCCCGCCCTAGAAACTAAAGCAGAGAAGAAAGCGAGAATAAAGAAAGAAAAGGAAGATGCCAAGGCGGCTAAGAAAACTGTGGCAACGCCCACCACATCAACAGACAAATTCACAGAGCCCACAACAGCTACCGAAACCGAAACCAAAGCGGAAAAGAAGGCAAGAATAAAAAAAGAAGCTGATGAAGCCAAGGCTGCTAGGAAAGCCAAGTCTATAACTGAAAGTACAGAATCTACCCCAGAGAAATCTACAGAAGTAGCCCCTACCACTGAAACCAAAAGCGAAAAGAAAGCAAGGCTAAAAAAGGAAGCAGAAGAGGGTAAAAAAGATAAAGTAGAGAAATAATCATTTTGGTAATAAATAATTTACCATTGCTAAAAAAAAGGTACACCTACTAGTGCCTACTTTATTGGGTGCTTATATTTAAAGCACGTTCGTTCGTTGTTTGGATTCAAGTGCAAAATTAATACTTTGGCATTTTTTACATCTAAAGATGAGCAGCAGAAACAAATTTGGATAATAACTATGTTTTTAATTAATATGGTATTATAGCATATTTTGATATATCATCGTGGTCCTTTATCACTTTTTACATTTTTTCATTCGAATCAAAGTGAAGTATTTTACTAAATATGACATTCTAAAATTGATTATAAAATCTATTTGCTAATTTCGTGGTGTAATAATTTTAGGCTAGTATCTATACACCATTACCACCTTAGTAAACATGAACAGCATTGGTCAATATTGTCTTTTTATCTTTAGCATGTTTCGGCAGCGAGAAAAGTTTAGGGTTTATGTAGGGTTGGTATTTGATGAATGTATATTGATAGGGGTAGATTCTGTCTATGTTGTAGCCATAGTATCCACTTTTATAGGTGCAGTATCGGCGATACAAACGGCTTATAATTTGACTAGCCCATTGGTCCCGCTATCTACAGTAGGCAATATTGTAAGAGATTTTACCATTTTAGAAAATGCCCCAACCTTTACTTGCCTTGTGTTGGCTGGCAAAGTAGGGTCTAGCATTGCTGGCGGCCTAGGAACTATGCGCATTACAGAACAAATAGACGCTATAGATGTGATGGGCATAAACTCTGCATCATACCTTGTATTGCCCAAACTATTGGCTGCCATGATAGTATTCCCTATGCTGGTGATCATTTCAGGATTTTTATCTATTGCAGGTGGTTATTTTGCTACAGTTTACACAGGAATACTTACTCATTACGATTTTGTAACAGGCTTGAGAGATACTTTTGTAGTCTATAATGTATTTTTTGCATTGATAAAAGCCGTTGTTTTTGCTTTCCTTATTGCTTCCATCTCTTCTTACCAAGGTTTTTTTACCAAAGGGGGAGCTTTGGAAGTAGGCAAATCGAGTACTAATGCCGTAACCAACAGTTGTATTGCCATTCTTGCAGCAGATTATATTATAGCCAAACTTTTATTGTAAACAAGCTATTCGATGATTGAGGTAAATAATGTAAATAAAACTTTTCGAGACAAAAAAATACTTACAGATGTATCCATGTCTTTTGTAAAAGGTAAAACCAATTTGATTATTGGGGCAAGCGGTACAGGTAAAAGCGTATTGTTGAAATGTATAGTTGGTTTGGTAAAGCCAGAAACAGGTACTATCAAATACGATGGGCGAGATTTTCTTACTGCCGATAGTGAGGTGCAAAAAGACATAAGAAGAGAAATGGGCATGCTGTTTCAAGGCGGTGCACTGTTCGATTTTAAAACAGTACATGAAAATGTGATGTTTCCCCTGCACATGCTTAGCGAAATGGGCAAAAGCGAAAAAATGGATCGGGTAGCATTTTGCTTGCAACGGGTAGGGCTAGACAAAGTAGGCAACCTATTTCCCTCGCAGATAAGTGGCGGTATGCAAAAACGAGTAGGCATAGCACGTGCTATAGTGATGAACCCACAATACCTCTTTTGCGACGAACCCAATTCGGGGCTAGACCCACAGACGGCAATAAAAATAGACGATTTGATTCAAGAAATTACCCACGAATACAACACTACTACTGTGATTGTTACCCACGATATGAACTCGGTGGTAAGCATAGGCGAATACATTGCCTTTATATACCAAGGAATGAAGGTATGGGAAGGCGACAAAGACAATATTCTTCAAACAGAATCTAAGCCATTGCAAGATTTTATATTTGCCAATAAGTTGATTAGAGATAGAAAGGCGATGATGTAGAGAGTAAAGATTACACCCTAATCACTTTCAATAAATAATGAGAATAGGATTGCAATTCCTCATTAAAAATTCCTGTAGTATCTAATTTATCTATTCTCACTTCTCCCGAGGCGTGTATTATTTTATCCCCTTCTAGCACGATGCCTACATGGGTAATTTTCGTTTCGTTGGGCGACGAATTGAAGAATGCCAAATCTCCTTGTTTCGCTTCTGTCAAATCTATTTTATTTCCCATTTCTGCCTGTTGCCAAGCATCTCGTGGCAGTGGCTTGAATAGGTGTTTGAAAATTTGCTGCACAAAGCCAGAGCAATCGACACCAAAAAAAGTACGCCCACCCCATAAATACGGGGCAGCAAGGTAGGTAAGGGCATATTCTAATGCCCAATCGTCGAAATAGGAATTGCCAATATGCTGCTCAAAATTATTGATGACTTCTCCTTTAGCATACCCCAAATCTATTTCAAAATTTTCGTTTAGAAATGGCAATGTGCTGCCGCCCAAAATAGGAAAACTGGTATTGCCAACCGCCACAATTGCGATACCGTGGTGGGTATATGGGTGCAGTGTTTCGGTATGTGCTTGATAGTATTTTTGATTTACAGAACGATATTGCTTTGCATCTACCCAGCCTTGGTAGTCGTCGTGTGAAATTTCTATTTTAAGCCATTTTTTATTTTCTGAAATTTTCAAAACAGAGAACACCTCGCCAAACAATAGCTGGGTAGTAAGTTCGGCTTTGTCGCTTGGTTCTGATCTAACAGGCACTAGGCTAAGGTGGCAAATGCCATAATTGATAGGCAAAGAATCTTTCAAAATATTTTCAAAATTAATGGTATGTAAGCAGTCTTTTTTTAATCAATAAATCAGCAAAAGCCATTAATCTAGTTGGCAATTGACAAGCTATTGTGTACTGAAAAAAATCTAAAATTGAAGATAACAACTAATACCAATGCTTAATTCATTTCAATTAAAAATATTTTTGCTGCTGCATTCTAAACATTTAATTGCCAAATATAGAAATTAAGCAATGAAGCAAAACTAACCCATAGCAAATACGGTATTTGTAGCCATGCAGCAGTAGTAGAGAGCTTGTAAAACCTCACTATCATCAGCAAAATCATAATCCATAGTGCAATGATATTTATAAAAGCCATTAATGGTGACCTAAGGTAAAAGAAACTGTATGACCATAATATATTTAAACACAATTGGGTGAAAAATATAATCATGGCATTTTTTCTATCTTCTTGTGGTGGCAAAGTGGAAATGATATAAATAGAAATTCCCATGAGGATGTACAAAGTAGTCCACACTGGTGCAAATATCCATGACGGTGGGTTGAAAGATGGCTTGTTCAACACCAAGTACCAACTGGTGACTGACGATTGGGTAAAGTATGAACCGATGAAGCCCGCAGCTAGGCAAATGCCAATGTACAATGCTAGTTTACCAAATTGAATGTTTTTAAGTGTCATTTCTTTGTTTCTATTTTTTTAAAATTTAGTTTATTGATTTTCTCATTTTTGCTATCGGCAGCCCTAGGCATTCTCTATATTTTGCTACTGTACGCCTAGCTATGGTATAGCCTTGGCCTTTTAATCCTTCTGATATTTGCAAGTCGGTGAGTGGCTCAGATTTGTTTTCGGCAACCAGTATTTCTTTGATGATGTCTTGAATCTCTTTGTTAGACACCACGTCGCCATTGTCTTTTGATAGGGCTTCGGTAAATAAGGTTTTCAATAACACAGTGCCAAAATCAGTTTGTACATACTTAGTGCTAGTGACTCTGGAAACTGTTGCAATATCCATTTCTATCAATTCGGCAATATTTTTAAGAATCATGGGGCGTAGAGTTTTGTTGTCGCCTGTGCAGAAATACTCATACTGAAACTGTGCAATGGCCTTAATTGTTTTCAGCATGGTTTGTTCTCTTTGTTTTATAGCATCTATAAACCACTTGGCGGTGGCTATTTTAGATTTAAAAAATCCAATGGCGGCCTTATCTCTTTTCTTTAATTGTGCTCTATTTTCTTTGCCCTCGCTTACCATATCTACTACCGATCGGCTTAGTTTTATGTCGGGAAGGTTTTTATTGATCAATCCCACGACTAGTTCTCCATTTTCGCATCTTACCGAGTATTCGGGTACTACTTGGTTGTAGTGCACTCTTTCATCGGTAAATATATTGGGCTTAGGGCTTAGTTTTGAAATAAGTAAAATACAGCCTCGCAACTGGTCGCCGTCTATGTGTAGCAGACGTTGTATTTTATCAAAATTTCTATTTTCTAATTCAAAAATATGGTTCTCTAATATTTTTTGTGTCAGTTTAAAAAAGGGTTCTTGCCTTTTATTTTTATTCAGTTGCAGCAGCAGGCATTCTTGCAAATTTCTAGCACCTATGCCTACAGGGTCGCACGATTGTATGTATGCAAGTGCTTGTTGGAAATCGGCAATTGTTACTTCATAATCATTGGCAAATAAAAACTGGTCTAGCAACTCTTCTAGGTCGGTGCGAAGGTAGCCATCATCGTCTAGCGAATCGGTAAGAAAAAGGGCAACCTCTCTTTGTAGCACGCTTAGTGCCATCATCGACACTTGATGTTTTATTCGTTCATGAAATGAAGTTTGCTGCACTATGGGCATACTGTAATCTGCATCATCAGAATAATCAGTTTCCAGCTTGGTTTTGTATTGAGGTATTTCGTCGTCGTATTCATCGTAAAAATCTGCATAATCGTCCATCGAATTTTCTGCACCTTCGGTTATGTCTTCTACCTCGGCAGTATCGCTATCATTGTCGTCTATGGCTTCTTCCAATGCTGGGTTTTCTTCTATTTCATCTTTTATTTTTTGTTGCAATTCTTGAGTGCTCAGGTGCAAAAGATTGAGCATTTGGATTTGTAGCGGAGAAAATTTCTGAGATTGTTTTTGCTCTTGAGATTGGTGCATCATGATAGGTGAACTTTAAAAATTAAAAATCATTTGTGCCAATTATTTCAATAGTTAAGCCAGTTATATTTTAACCATTTATTATGCTTTATTTTAATTGTAATAAAATGATATTCAATTAATAAAAAATATATTTTTTAATTTCTAATTCTCCCTAAAACAAAAAAGTGGGGAACAAATTCCCCACTTTTACAAATGGTTTCTACACTGTGGTATGGTTTTTTAGTAAATTTTTATCTGTCAAATGATTTTTCGTTATGCTCGGCAAGCAGCTTAGGTGTTGCTTTTTTCTTGCCAATATAGTTTACAATCGATTGGATGATACTTACTCCATTTTTTTCAACATAGTTGCCTACAATATTTTTAGATGCTGCGGTCAATAGCCAGCGTAAAGGCCAGCCAAAGCCAGCAAATACAGTGCGGCTAGCTATTTTGCCCACTACATTAGTAATCATATTTCCTGCAAAACCATTGGGTGGCGATATGATACTTTTGGCCACATTTACCATTACCTTGCTAGGGCTTAGGCTTTGTTCTAGCATGTGTACTTCATATTTCAAATTTGCTTTCGCATCCCCCATTTCTAGTTGCAATTTTTTTCTTTCCTTTATCAATTGCTCTAGGTTTTCGATATTATTTATCATAAAATATTTTTTTAATAATGAGGTTGATAATGGAATCTTGAATAAGGCGTTTACCTATTACCAGCGTGAATACAAATAGTGCTAGATAAAACCCAGTAATAGCAAAGAAACCTATGGCAACGCTACCTGTAGCAGTAGCTATCCACCAGGCAAAGCCTATGCTTGCAAAGATGAGGATAAAAAGCCCCAAAACAGACAGCACAACGCCTGCCGCTATGGTAGATACTACTCTAGAAGATTTCTCTACTACATCCAAGAATATGATTTCTCCTTTTGTCTCTAAGTAGGTAGTAGCATAATCTACAATAGTGCCCAGTTTAGATTTAGTGTGTTCCATAGGTTTCTTTGATTTAATATTAATTTTGATTTACATTCTGTTTGGCTTTGTTCATCATATTGTTGGCCTCGTCTTTTGCTCTATTTACTAGCTCTTCAGAAGTGCTCATGATGGAATTTTTCAATTTTCCAGCTAGCTCTTTTCCTTCTTCTATTTTAAATTTCAATTCCTCTGCCAAATCATTTGCAGAATCAAGAATTTTTTTCCTAGTGTCAGCTCCTTTTTCAGGGGCAAATAAAACGCCAAGTACTGCACCAGCAGCAGCACCCAAGAGCAATGCTCCGATTACTTTTTTAGTAGACATAATGTTAAAATTTTAAGTTTAATGAATAATTGTTTTGAATTAGAATTTTAAAAAACTGTGCCACGCAGGGTTGGTGGCGATGGCATGAGATTTTATAGGTTTTTTGAAAATTCTTTACAATTATGGACAATCAACCACAGGCCTCGCCTGATATTTTTTCAAAAACCAAAGCCTACTTTGCCCAGTTGGCAATGGTAGCACGATTTATCAGTAAAACATTCAAAGAAATATTTCTATTTGTAAAGCCACCACACGAGTTTGATGAACTGTTTAAACAGTGTTTTAAAATAGGCAACAAATCGTTGGTATTAGTTGCCATTACAGGCTTTATCATGGGGTTGGTGCTTACCATTCAATCTCGCCCAGTATTGGCCGAGTTTGGTGCTACCTCTTGGTTACCTGCTATGGTGAGTATTTCATTCATTAGAGAAATAGGCCCAGTAATTACGGCATTGATATGTGCAGGCAAGATAGGGTCGGGCATAGGTGCAGAAGTAGGCTCTATGAAGGTTACAGAGCAAATAGAAGCGATGGAAGTGTCGGCTACCAATCCTTTCAAATTTATTGTTGCCACAAGAGTAATCGCTTGCTCGCTCATGGTGCCGCTGCTGGTACTATTTTCCGATGCTTGCGGTATGTTGGGGTCACTTACAGGCATCAATATTTATGGCGACATGAATATGAATTTGTTTTTTGCCCAGGCTATTGCATCCCTTGAATTTGCCGACTTTTTTCCTGCCATGATTAAATCTGTTTTGTTTGGTTTTGTAATAGGGGTGGTAGGTTGCTACCAAGGGTTCAATGCTGGCCGAGGCACTGAAAGTGTAGGTACAGCCGCCAACTCGGCAGTGGTTATTTCTTCTATGATCATCTTTTTTGTCGATTTAATAGTGGTGCAGTTAAGTGAAGTTTACAACACACTTTCCAATTAAAATAATTAAAAATATGAGCGAGAAAGTGGCAGAAATAAAAGGCATCTATCAGTCTTTTGGCAGTCAAGAAGTACTGAAAAATCTAAGTCTGGATTTGTACAAAGGCGAAAATTTGGTAGTGCTGGGCAAATCGGGTACTGGCAAATCGGTACTTATCAAATGCCTTGTAGGGCTTATTGGTATAGATAAAGGCACTATGACCATATTGGGCAAAAGTGTAGAAACGGCAAATGAAAATGAGCTAATGGAAATAAGAAAGAAAGTCGGTTTCTTATTTCAAAGTGCCGCACTATACGATTCTATGAGTGTAAGGGAAAACCTAGAATTTCCATTAAAAAGAATAGAAACCAATATATCTAAATCAGATTTAGAATTGAGAACGGTGGAGGCCTTAGAAAATGTGGGCTTGCTCGACGCAATAGACAAAATGCCTTCTCAACTTTCGGGCGGTATGCGCAAAAGAGTAGGTTTGGCTAGAACTATTGTTTTGAATCCTGAAATCATATTGTACGACGAGCCCACTACAGGCCTAGACAGCATTACCTCCAGAGAAATAAGCGATTTGATACTTTCACTACAGCAGAAATACAATACCTCTTCCATCATCATTACCCATGATATGCCTTGTGCCAAGCATACTGCAAATCGCATCATCATTCTTGCAGAGGGCAAGGAAATAGCCGAAGGAAGCTATGAAGAATTAGCAAATTCTACAGATTCATTGATCAATTCATTTTTCAAACAATAATAAATACAACATCATTATGGAAAACAATAAAAATTCATCGTGGAAACTAGGCATATTTATAGCCGCAGGCCTTGCTATCTTTATCTTCTTTATATTTTACATAGGGAAAAATAAGAATATATTTTCCTCTACCATATCGCTTCATAGCCAGTTCGACAACGTAGGCGGCCTCGCAGTAGGCAACAATGTACGGTTTGCAGGCATCAAAGTAGGGTCGGTAACGGGCATAGCCATAGAAAACGATACCACAGTGCGGGTAGATATCATCGTGGAAGAAAATGTTCAAAAATTTATCAAGCAAGATTCCAAACTGGCCATAGGTTCTGATGGTTTAATGGGCGATAAAGTCATCAACATCATACAGGGCAGTGTGGCCGCTGCCACTATACAAAATGGAGAAATGCTGGCATCTACCAAGCCATTTGACACTGACAAGCTGATGGCAAGCCTACAAAAAACGGTGTACAATGCCGAAACAGTAGCAACGGAGATAGCCTCCATTACCAAAAAGATGAACAGTCGCAATGGTATCATAGGTAGGCTGCTAGACGATAGTTCTTTTTCTGATCGCATTACCAAAACGGTAAAAAATCTGGAGCAAGCCTCTGGCGGCTTGTCGCAAAATATGGAAGCGGCGAAAAGTAGTTTTTTATTGAAAGGATATTTTAAGAAAAAAGAAAAGAAGCAAAAGGAAAATGAAGAGGAAAAAAAGAATGAAACTGAAGACAAGTTAAAAATTAAGATTAAAACAAAATAAAACATATACTCCATAATACTGTAAATATAAAACCATGAACACATTGTTAAATAGTAGCTTATTTCCTGATATGGAGTTTGATATTCATTATACTTCCAAAGAATTGGTGTCTATTCTCAAAATTATATTGGCAGATACCAATGAGTTATTTATAAAAAGCAACAACCTATTAGAACTGTTGCTAGGTCCAGCCTATACAGAGGCAAGGGTAGAGGTAGAAAATTGCTGCCATGAATTGACCCTGACACTTCCTTTGTTTTATGAAGCCATGTGGAATGCCAATTTGGATGCCTCAAAAATTGCCTGCAATCTTCAACTTTTCGCTACACCCACATACACTGGCTGGACAGATAGAATGAGGGAACTAGCCACTATTCATCAAAAAATACGAAACAATATATTGGCAGTATTTATGAATTTTAATGAAGTAGATTTTCCCGCAGTTTTTCAATACCTAAAAATCCGATTGGGCATACACGAAAAATATATTTGGAATTTGAGAGCAATTTTGGATTGATGTATGGGGTGAGGGTTTACTCTCTCACTACCTTTTTACTCATTATTGCCCCATTTACAGTAGCTACTACCACATACATACCTTTGGGAAATGCCGATAGGTCTAGTGTGTTGGGGTTGATAAAGCTTGGCACTATTTCATTTCCTTGGGCATTGTACACTTGTATGTTGGTTGGTTCTCCATCGATATGAAACAGTCCTGTGGCAGAGGGGTTGGGGGTAAGGGTGAAGGATTGGGGGGATGATTCTATTTCGGCAGAAGTAGGAGTATTTATACAATCAAATTTTACCTCGTAACAATTGGCGGTTATATAAAAAACTTGTTTATCTGGCGAAGGCGGAACTGAGGATTCGCCCATAAATTGTAAGAATGAGAATACTTTTTCGACGTTCATATTTATAGGTAAAACTCTGTTGCTAATTTCATTTAAAGAATCTACAATATGAAATTGCATTGTAGTTAGACCCCATTTAGCTTTTTTTAGAGTTGGATATTCATTCTTATCACTATTAAAATAAAAATCGGATTGACCTCTATTATCTTGTGAACTAGGTATAGCTTTGTAAAAAGTTAAATCTATAATGGGAGTTGGCGACGAAGTAAATTCAAATTCCCTAATAAGAATCTTAAATTCGTTCATTAAAGGTGTAGTGAACCTATAAAGTGTAGAATCTTTATTTGTATATACCTTGTTGTCAATGGTATATTTAATAACTGCCGATATACTATCGTCCTTCGATATATTTTTAATATCTTCAAAATTAGAAGACCCAAAACTAGAACCAAAAATTACCCTCGCTACTTTCCCTTTAATACAAATACTATATGTTTGGCAAAATGAGGTTTTAGCATATAAAAATAACACCATAATTAAATATCTTTTTTTCATCATCATCTTTTTTATTTTAAAACAATTAACTTTTTACTACAAATCAATTTTTCATTAACATACAAGCTGTAAATATACATCCCATTAATTAAGTCCGAAACATCTATATTTATATCACCAAAACCCGAAGCACTAGGTAAATCAAACGTTTGAAGAGTATTTTCTTTATACATACCATATAACACTATTCTAGCAGAACTAGATGGGGGGATACGGTAACTAATTTTTGATTTGTTATTACTTGGATTAGGAGTAACATTTCCTAGGAGAGGCGTTGAAAATAAATCTGAGTTAAAATACTGTGGAACAATATCTTTATTTTTCAATCTTTGCATATTGCTACTTTTGCAAGTCCAGTCGGAATAGTAATATCCAGGAGACACACCATTTCCTAACTCACCTATATCATTCGTTCCCACGCCACAAAGTCTACTCTCGCAGAAACGTGTAACCATCGCATGATACTTTCCTACACTAAAAAGTGAGATGTTTTCAAGATTAATTTTATGAGGAGAATAAATTTTTTCGATGTCGATGTTATTTATACCACCTTTTCCTGCATAATTACTACCCCATGAATAAAGAGAGTTATTCTGTTTTGAACAATATACAGTATTTGAATATGCCTCGATGTCCCTCCAATCTGTATCATTATTTACGCGTATTAACACGTTACTAGATTTAATGCTGGTATCGCCAATACCTAGTTCTCCATTTTCATTTGTACCACATGCCCATAAAGTCCCATTTTCCTTAATTGCATAAGTATTATTGCTACAATTAACTTTAGCCCAATCATTGTTATTTCCAACTTGGCTGAAGTCTATTGTGTTCAAAGTATTAGTACCTCTTCCTGTATTTCCCCTAAAATCCCAGCCACCAGTCCAAAGTGTACCGTCTGATTTGATAGCAGCGATATAGCCGTTGCCAGTAGAAAAGGATTTCCATTGAAAACCTGGCCGCAGATTTATTGGCATATCAATATATGGAATTGATGTTGTATTAAGTTGGTTGAAAATATTATCACCAAATCCCCATAAAGAACTATCATTTTTGAGTATTAATAAAGTCGATTCCTCTACGCTTATTTCTTTCCAATCATTATCTTGACCAACTTGTACAGGTATCGAATCCCCTCTCTCTCCAAAATTAAAAGTGCCCGCATTAACGCCCCATCTCCAAAGTGTCCCATCTTTTTTTATGGCAGCAGAAACGTAATAACCAGTTCCTATTTCTTTCCAATTATTTTCATTGCCAATTCGTATAGGGATATCACTCCAGTAAATATTTTCATTCCCTAATTCCCCAAAAAGATTACCTCCCCAACTCCACAAACTGCCATCGGCTTTAATTGCTAGATTATGCCTTCCACCTGAAGAAATTTTCACCCAATATTTTTCCCTACCTGTGTTCACCTCATAATCAGCCGCACCGCCTCCACAACTGGCATTGATTACTACAGAATATCGGGCAGGAGCGGTAACTCGTAGCACTGGGCTGGTAGCACCAGCTATGGTATTGCCATTTTTATACCATTGGTAGCGGTACTCATAGCTATTTTCTGCTATGGCAGCAAGGTCTATGTGATTAACAGTATTGATTTCACATAATGAATCTTCGGTGGACGATTCTATCGTTACCGTAGGGTTGCCACCAATCTTTATTTCTTTGGTGTCGCTATTGGTGCAGCCTGTGGTAGGGTGGGTATAGCTATAGGTCAGGGTGTAGGCTCTACCTTGGGTTTTGGCTGTGGGCAAGAACACATCTTGTATTTTAGGGATGAGTGGTGGGGGCGGTGCTCCCCCACTAGAAAATGATGGTGGACCTGTTGGGTTGTCTGCTATGGTATTCGTCATGATGGTATCTCTCTTATAACCCTCACCAGCCCAACTACCGCCCACAGGCGTTGCATTTTTCAATAACAGTTTGGGAATGTAGGTACAGGTGATTTCGTCTATGCCTGCATTGACTATTGGCAATGGGTTGAAAAATAAAGTGCGGGTAGCATTGGCATTAGGGCTATTGGTACAGCCGTCTTTGGTAGCAGTGATGGTGTACAGCCCTTTTTGTGATTCGGTAAAGTTGTACAATGTTGTGCTAGCCCTGTCTGCTATAAAGCCATTGGGGCCAGTTATTTTGTAAATAGTGCCAGCAATCAAGATGCTGGGGGTTAAAGTAACTGAACTACCTTCACAGACGGTTTCTCTAGGTTGTGCGGTAAGGTAGGGTGGGGCAGGCGTTGGTTTTACGGTCACTTGTTTTACTATGCTGTTACTACAGCCATTGGCAGTAGCTGTATAGGTAAGGTATTGTGTGCCTATGGGCGAACTTGCAGGGGTGAAAACACCTGCTGGCGTTACGGCTGTACCAGCCCAAGTGCCGCCTGTAGGGGTTACTCCGCCAAGGGTATAGGCAGGATTGTTG
>JAAFID010000050.1 GCA_013297765.1 Cytophagales bacterium
ACAACCAATGAAATACTCAGAAGGTGCTTTATTTACAACACAATGAGGGGTCAAACCTTCCATTTCTGTGTAGAAAGCGGTTGTTTTTTCCTCTCCATCTATGATATAATAAAGACGAATACAGCCCTTTAAAACAAAATAGCTCTCTTTTGTTTTTTGTCCCTTATTCAGTAAAACCTGCCCTTTCTTTACTGAGCGAAATAGGTCTAACGAAAGTAATGCGTTTCTCTCTTGTTCAGTAAGGGTGATATATTTTGAGATAAAGTCAAATAATAAGTCTTGCATTGTTGTTACGTGTTATCGAGTACCACAATAGGATTTCACCACTCCTCTCTATCAGAGAAATATATGTAATAGTCATTCTGCTTATGACTCTTGTTGTTTTTAAATCTCAAGATAAGTTCAAAGAATTTGATACCAAATCTCCTAAGTTGGACGGGCGTGTAGTCACTCACTTTGCCGAGACTATAGACGGTTTCCTTACTCTACCCTCTTCCCTTTGGGATTTTATAATCTGGATATACTGCTCCCTTCTTTCTAATCAATACGCATGTAGGCCATGGTACAAACATGAAAGAAGAAATCGTAAAAGTCAATAAAACAAACACTAAATTTCGCCACACACTTTTGGCAAAATCAATCAAAAATACCTTTAACTTCACTCTAACCTAACTTTTTGAAAGAGCAGGTGTCAAACTCAGGAGGAAATAGTAACTACTATTTTGTTGGCTTTCAACATTATATATACCCACATATCACTGGTTGTGTTCTTTACTAATAGATACTTTTGAGAGAGAGGAAATTACTCTTTTGCCAGTTTCATTTTAGTTGCTGTACCTCCATTTAGGTAGTTTACTGCTACTAGATACAGCCCTTTGGGCAAGCTGGATATACTAAACAGTGTTGTTTCTGACACTATTGGCTGCCATTGCACCTGCTGGCCGAGGGAATTGGTTATTGTTACGGTGCCGCCTATAGCCATTGAGGTACCGATATTGACTGCATCAGTTGCAGGATTGGGGTATATAGCCAATAATTGATTGTTCAATGTTTGCTCTACACCTACAGTATTATTGATCTGGTATCGAATGTTTTCATATCCTCTAATGCTGTTGGTATTCAATTCCACAAAATTGACTTTGATACTTCCAGCTATTGCAATACTTGAATTTACCATAACTCCATAGCGTTCGCCAGGCGAAATATTTAAAGTATCTCTCTTTCTGGCCTTAGGCAATGGTCTACCATCGGAATCTATTATCCATGCGTTGAGCTCGGCCGGCAATATTACTTGATTGTCGTAGAAGCCAATATTGGCAAGCCTTAGATAAATGTTACTGCTGGTATTACCTAGAATTGTATCGGTAAATAATTGTTTCGATTTGCCATTGATTAAAAAATAACTAGGCAGATATTTAGGAATACGCACCGTCATGCTAGTAGTGTCGTGTTTTGGGGGTTTGTTGTGCCAAGTAGAATCTAATTCACTCATCAAAAATGAATATTCTTTTTCAAATCTTGGGCCACCTGTCCATGCAGTCATGGGGTCTTGGGGCTTTACTACTACCATTCCATACATGCCCATTTGCACATGTACAACATCGGCAGTATGGCAGTGGTAAAGAAAGGTGCCTGCATGTTTGGCTTTGAACTTGTAGGTAAATTTTTCTTGATGGTCTAGTTCAAAACTGGTCATGGGGTCGCCATCATTCATCATATCTACATCTAATCCGTGAAGGTGTATGGTATGATGGTCTTGAGAAATGTTCCATGCTTTGATATATACCGAATCACCTTCAGTAGCTATCCATGTTTTTGCAGGAAATGAAATGTCCACTACAGGATTATCGGCAAAGCCATACATAAGAGGTTTGTAACCATCGTACATCGTTGCAGAACCAGTCGTTCGCATGATCGAATTGAAGGTTTTATTGGCCTGTGCCCGTGAGTTTGCAAGGTTTAGGAATAGGGCAATAATGAAACATATATTTCTCATGTAGTTAGTCAATTTTCATCATTAAAAACATTCCGTTGGGGTGTATACCACCACCCGATATGGCCACAAGATTGTGGTCGTGTACACTATAGCTACCCGACTTGTCTGGTATCATTTCCAATATAAGTGATTGCATACTTTCAAGCGGAAAAGAATCTTTGGATGAATCAACATCAATTTGGTCGGTAGACGAATAAATTACCCTTAAATGAAATCCATGAAAATGAATTGCATGCTTCGACTGGCCAGTATTGGCAATGGCTATACGAATAGTTTCGCCTACTTTGCCTACCACCCTAGCACTAGCATCGTTTTGCAAATCGGGATGGCTAAGACCATTAATGGTAAAATAATCGGGATAATATTGCTGCCAGTCTACTACCTGTTGGGTTGCAATTTTTTTAGAGAAGGCTACTTCATGCTCTTTTAGGTTCCAATAAAAATATTTTTCATTCAAATTTTTATGAATACAAATCATACCTCCAAGGCCCATGTAGCGATTTTGAGGATAGTTAAGTGGGTCATAAAAAACCAATACTTTTTCTGTGGTGGAATACACTTTCAGGGTAATGGAACTTTTGGCGACGATGGTTTTGTTTTCTAAATCATAATTTTTAATAGCAAATCCATGGGTTTGGCTGTCGTTATTGGTCACAATTAATAGTAGCGTGTCAGCTGTAGTAAAATCTAATACTAGATTGGTAGTGCTAAATGTAGCCGTAGGATTAAAAGCCAAAAAGGGAATTTTAATTTTGTCTACCGTAACCAATTCCCCTGAATTGATAAATATATTTTTGCTGATAGTTATAGCTTGCAGTGGTAACTTCACTGCAATAAACAACACAACTACAATTAAGAACCAAAACTTTTTGTTCATCATTATCAATATTAAAATTTATTCTACAATCAATTTAGCATTTTTCAATATCGCTTCATTTGTACGCACTGTAAGGTTGTAAATGCCGCTTTTTAGCATAGAAATGTCTATATTTTTCGAGACATGAGCATTGCCAACTATACTAAGCGAGGCTACTTCTATGCCTAGTGCATTGATAATTTTTATTGTTCCTGAAGATATATCAAGCATATCAAAATTTACAGCAACCATTCCTGATGAGGGATTAGGGTAAAGGCTAAAATTTTGTAAAACCTCAGCAACATTTTCTGTTGCCGTTGGCATCATTGATTCCAACATTTTTGAGGCAGTCTCGAAATCATTGCCTATGTACATTATTTTTTTGGTTGTGGGGTTTACTACCGTCAGTGTAGGCATAAGCCCTGTGCCATATTGATATGTTTTATCATTGTCAAGAAAGGCAAAAAAGTTTTTGTAACCAACAAATTCTGTTTGCCAGCTTGCAAGATTTTTACAAGTAGCGTCTCCCATCATTTTAGAAACACCTAATATAAAAGTTACCTTGTCTTTATTTTTCTCTGCATAAGAACTCACATCAGGGGCAGCTGCCCTGCAACTACCGCAGTCCGTCATTCCATGTTCTATCAAAATAGGCTTGCCCAAAGCAAAAAACTGGTTGATGGTTTTAGTTACATTGTTACAATCTGTTTCAGAATTATTGGGCTGTACATCGCCAACTTTTTGTGAAAAAGCGTTGGTAGAGATTGCCAATAGAAATATATGGAGTAGGATTTTTTTCATGATCATTGAGGCTAAAGTTTAATATTAATTTTTAATTATTTTTTTGGAAATATAAAGATGCTCATCTCCCATCAATAGCAAGGTATAGAGACCTTGTGGTAAAGCGGAAATATCAATTTGTATGTTAGCATTATTATTTGCCAATGCGGCTACAAAAGACAATTTACTCACTCCCTGCGTATCAAAAACGGCTAGTCGCACTTGGTTGCCATTTATATTTTGAGTTTTTATTTCAATAGCATCTGCGAGCACAGTAAAGTAATCTGTGGCTTGCATGCCACTTGCCATACCAGTAGTAGCATCTTTAGCGAAAGCTACGTAGCGAATAGTTACCACTTCTTTAGGGTTCGCAACGTCATAAAGCTGAATGGTCGCTTGCCCTAACCCAGGAATGCCTTCCATATAAAAGTTTTGGTCTAATATGCCAAAGCCGCTAGGCGACAATTCAAAAGACCCACTTTCAATCTCTGCCGTGTAACAAAAACCTGGTACACACGTGGTAGCAATCCAGCCTGTGGGTAACGATTTATTGATTCTGGTCCACTTGTACGTTCGCTTTTCCTTGGTTGTATTGGTAAATTTGCCTACACCTATCAACTGGTCATCGTTTGTGGTTCCATTTATCCTTATCAAAGTATCTGGCTCAATCTTGAACGTTTGTGAATAGGCTATATTCCATACCAATAATATACTCGCTAAGAACAGAAGTTTTTTCATGAATATTAAAGTAAAATTGTGTGGTGGAAAGTTATTTAAAATTAGAAATTCAAAACTATTTATCAAAATATTTATACAAATAAGCAGTTAAATCTATGAATTTTATAACCTACGCTAAAAATTGACCTTGAAAAAATCAACAATAAAACTATTGCTTGCAATCAATAGTTTCGGTGCAAGGCTTGCCAGCGGCACAGTTGCTGCACACGACATAAATATTTTCTGCAAATTTTTGAGTGATGCTAGACTTAATGCCGTTTACTTTTATCTCCATCAAGGCATCGTATTCTTGGCGTGTCAATACTTTAATGTCGTGGTGCAAACCTAAACCTACTTTAACTACATATTGCAAAAACGATTTTGAATTGTCTTTCACAGCCACCATTCTGCAAGCTTTTCCAGCGGCTATCTCGGCAAGCGTTTTCTTAAATTGTGTTTTGATTTCTCCTTTTTGATTGGGTATAGGGTCACCATGTGGGTCAAACTGCGGATAGTTTAAAAATTTATCCAGCTTATCTATCAACTTGGCCGACTGAATATGCTCTAACTGTTCTGCTACCTCATGTACCTCGTCCCAAGTAAATTCTAGGGTGCTGTATAAAAATGTTTCCCATAACCGATGTTTTCTTACAATGTCAATAGCACTTGTTTTGCCAACTGCGGTAAGCGATATTTTACCATATTTCTCATAATCTACAAGACCTTTTTCTTTCAACTTTTTAAGCATATCAGTAGCTGTAGCTGGCTTTACAGCTAGGTTAGCTGCCAATTCATTGGTACCAGCTTCCTCACTTTTGCTTTCAAAAGAGAGCTTAAGCAATGCTTTCAAATAATTTTCTTCGGTATGAGACAACATGCCACAAAGATATAAAAATTAGCAAACAAAATTTGTTAGACTAGTCTAACTTTAATACATTTGCAAACAAAATTTTTAATTTAGGCAAATTGAAAGCATTTTATTACGCAGTATTTTCATTGAGTATAATAGCAACTTTTATGGGCAACACAACAGCCCAAACTACTATCATCTATGGGAATATTACTGCACAAGGAAAACCGCTGGGGTATGCAAACGTAGGCTTGAAAGGCACATCGTTTGGGGCAATCACAGATTCTTTGGGAAATTTTAAAATAAAAAACACTTCACCTGGCACCTACAAAATTCAGATTTCTTGCTTGGGATACGACAATTTTGAAAAGCATATTTTCATAAAAGAAAGTGACAATCCTATTTTTCATTTTGATTTGACAAATTACCAAAACACGTTGGAAGATGTAGTGGTAACAGGCACTTTGAAAGAAGTACGTCGTATAGAAAGTGCCGTACCTGTAGAAGTCTATTCCCCTACATTTTTCAAAAAAAACCCAACGCCAAGTATTTTCGATGCCTTACAAAATGTGAATGGAGTAAGGCCGCAACTGAATTGCAACATTTGTAGTACTGGCGACATTCATATCAACGGCTTAGAAGGCCCATACACCATGATATTGATAGATGGAATGCCTATAGTCAGTAGCCTTGCCACAGTATATGGCTTGTCGGGCATACCCAATTCGCTGGTAGAAAGAATAGAAGTGGTAAAAGGCCCAGCATCGTCGCTCTACGGAAGCGAGGCGGTAGGTGGGTTAATTAATATCATTACCAAAAAACCTAAAAATGCTCCACTATTTTCGGCCGATGTGATGAGTACTACATGGCTAGAACACATGGTAGATTTAGGGTTCAAAACCAATGTAGGTAAAAAAACCGCCGTACTTTCTGGCATCAATTATTATAATTTTCAGAATAAGGTGGACAACAACAAAGACGGCTTTACCGATGTGACGCTGCAACACCGAATCTCTGTATTTCAAAAATGGAATTTCGACCGCAAAGAAAATAGGCTTTTCAGCATCGCTGGGCGATACTTCAATGAAGACCGCTGGGGTGGCGACATGCGGTGGACGAAGCAATTTAGAGGGGGTGACAGTATTTATGGAGAAAGTATTTATACCAAACGTTGGGAATTGATAGGCCAGTACCAGTTGCCTGTGAAAGAAAAATTGATGCTGTCATTTTCATACAACAAACACAACCAAGACAGCCGCTACGGCACTACCAGCTATATAGCCGAGCAACAAATAGGTTTTGGGCAATTGACCTGGGATAAAAAAATAGGGCGAAATGATTTATTGCTAGGTGCCGCACTTCGCTACACCTTTTACGACGACAATACGCCTGCAACTGCTACCTTTGATAGCATTGCCAGTCGCAATCGACCACAGATTACTTGGTTGCCAGGAGTTTTTGTGCAAGATGAATTTGCAATTACAGAGAAACATAAAGTAATGCTTGGATTTAGGTACGACTACAATTCTTATCATGGCAACATTTATACTCCACGGTTTGCTTACAAATGGAGTATCAATAAGGGCAATATCCTACGGCTCAATGCTGGTACAGGCTTTAGGGTTGTAAATCTGTTTACCGAAGACCATGCAGCCCTTACTGGTGCAAGGAAAGTAGAAATAAAAAACAAATTAAATCCTGAACAGTCGTACAATGTAAACCTGAACTATATCAAAAAAATAATGACCAATAACGGCACTTTTATTGGGCTAGAAACATCGGTATTTTACACCTATTTCAACAATAGGATAGTAGGCGACTACGAAACAGACGCCAACAAAATTATATACGACAACCTCGCTGGCTATGCCGTAAGCAAAGGCATAAGCACCAACCTAGATGTCTCATTTTTAAATGGGCTAAAGATTATTGCCGGAGGGACTTTAATGAACAATACCCTTACCAACAATGGGGTGACTACGAATCAAATATTGACCGAAAATTTTACGGGTACATGGGCAGTATCTTATAAAATAAATAGATTAAATCTCGCCATAGATTACACAGGCAATGTGTACAGCCCTATGCGACTGCCGTTGCTTGGCGACCTAGACCCTAGGCGGCAATACTCGCCTTGGTGGAGTTTGCAAAATATCCAACTGGTGTTTTCAGGAATTAAAAATATAGAAATCTACGGTGGTGTTAAGAATTTGCTCAATTGGACACCAAACAAAGGCAATCCATTTCTAATTGCTAGAACCAATGACCCATTTGATAAAAATGTACAGTTTAATGGTGAAGGGCAAGTAGTTGCTACACCTAGCAATCCACAGGCACTTACATTTGACCCCAATTATGTGTACGCCCCCAACCAAGGTGCGAGGGGATTTTTGGGAGTAAGGATTAATATTCGGTAAGGAAATATTTACGATTGTCAAGGTCTGCGACCGTTAACAACGTTACCTCAACAACGGTCGCAGACCTAAACCTGAGAATATCCTTATCAAGTGCCTACTCTAGCGTTCTATTAAATGTAATTTTCACAGATTAAGTGCCAAAAGTGTGATTTTTATCACAAATATAGTAGTAAAAGTGTGATTTTTTATGTGCCATACACTTTCAAGAAAAAATTAACAAAAGAAATGAAGGCATGTATTCACATATGAGATAATACCATAATATATCTACAAACTAATAAAATACGTACTTTTACGCTTGCTTAATCATATTATTCCGATATAATTATGAGCCTTCAATGCATTAACTGACGTACAGGAAAAACTACTGGTGTATTTAAATAGCTATGGACAATCGAAAGAATAAAATAACTGGAAGCTTAGGAATGAATAGAAATAGTATGGGAATATATACATCAATTCCAATATTCTTAATATGCTTATTTCAACTCTTGGATGAGATAAACTTTGCATATAACAATACTACAATTTCATCAATAATATCAAAACCACCATTTTTGTTAATTTCAATAAGTTTACTTTGGTTTTCTTTGTCTATATTTTTCTGTGCAACTAGCAATTATTCAATTGCTTTTCTTGCCGATTCGTTGATGACAAGAAGCTACTTCACTCATAAAACAAAGTTATACCACTATAATACAATATCAAAAGTTAGCCTAAATGGGGCAATATTATCTGAAGGACAAAAGTACTTCGGAATTGAAATGGAAATTCAGTATATGTTTGAACATACTAAAAAAACAGATAAGTACACTTTAAAAAATTTTGATGATGATGATTTGTATTTACTTATTCGTAAAATTAAAAAAGCAAATATCAATTTTGGTCATAATCCTGAATTTTGGTAAGAATATAGAGTTTCCTATAGTTACAATATGATAATAAAACTATTTTTTAAATAAAAAATCCATACCTCTACGCAGATGTTAGATCAAATCATCCATTTTTCCATAAAAAATAAACTAATAATAGGTGTGCTTACGCTGGCACTTATTATTTGGGGAAGTTGGTCGGCTACGCAACTACCGATAGATGCGGTGCCTGATATTACCAACAATCAGGTTCAAGTGATTACTACTAGTCCTTCGCTAGCGGCACAAGAGGTAGAGCGGCTCATTACTTTTCCCATAGAAGTAAATATGGCCAGCATTCCTGGGCTGATAGAGGTAAGGTCAATTTCTCGCTTTGGGCTATCGGTTATAACTATTGTGTTTACCGACAATACTGATATTTACTGGGCTAGGCAGCAGGTTAGCGAAAGACTAAAACTGGCCATAGAGCAAATACCCGCAGGTGTAGGTATGCCCGACCTTGCTCCCGTGACTACTGGACTGGGCGAAATATACCAATACATTATTCACCCTAAAAAAGGATTTGAAAAAAAATATTCCGCTATGGAATTGCGTACCATTCAAGACTGGGTGGTTCGTCGGCAGTTGCTTGGCACTAAGGGTGTAGCCGATGTCAGTAGTTTTGGCGGATATTTGAAACAATACGAAATAGCCATTAATCCTGATAAGTTGAGAAGTATGAACATCAGTATTGGTGAGGTGTTTACTGCACTGCAAACCAACAATCAAAATACAGGTGGAGCATATATCGACAAGCAGCCCAACGCTTGGTTCATTCGTACGGAAGGCCTCGCCACGACTATAGATGACCTCAATAAAGTAGTAGTAAAAAATACAAAAAATGGCACACCTATTTTAGTTCGAGATGTGGCCACCGTGCAGTATGGGCATGCCGTAAGGTACGGCGCTATGACTAGAAACAACGACGGCGAGGTGGTAGGTGCAGTAGTGATGATGCTGAAAGGTGAAAACTCGAATGAAGTAATTGCAAACATAAAAACCCGAATAGCACAAATCGAAAAAACACTTCCCGAGGGTATCGAAATAGAAGCCTTCCTAGACCGCACCAAGCTAGTGGATAGAGCAATTGCAACCGTTGCTACCAACCTTGTCGAGGGTGCATTGATTGTGATTTTTGTATTGATTTTGTTTTTGGGAAATTTTCGTGCAGGGCTAGTCGTGGCCTCTGTTATCCCACTGTCTATGCTGTTTGCAGTAGCCATGATGAATTTATTTGGCGTTTCGGGAAACCTAATGTCGCTAGGAGCAATAGATTTTGGATTGATCGTCGATGGGGCTGTCATTATTGTAGAGGCCACGCTGCATCATATCGTTGGCAAAAGATATCTGCACAAATTGACACAGCAAGAAATGGATGATGAGGTATTTGAATCTGCTACTAAAATTAGAAAATCAGCTGCTTTTGGCGAAATTATTATACTTATTGTTTACCTGCCCATACTAGCATTAGTAGGGGTTGAAGGCAAGATGTTCAAACCCATGGCTCAAACGGTGGCATTCTCCATTCTTGGTGCATTCATTCTTTCACTTACCTACGTACCCATGGTTTCCGCCTTATTTTTAAATAAACAGACTTCTCAAAAAAGAAACATTTCAGATCGAATGATGGATTTTTTCCAGCACCTCTACTCGCCTGCCATTCTTTTTGCCATTCGCAACAAAATAGTAATTTTAGCCACCTCTTTGCTATTGCTAGTATTGAGCATTTTTGTACTAAAAAATATGGGCGGCGAATTTATTCCTACACTAGACGAAGGTGATTTTGCGGTAGAAACCAGAATACTTACAGGCAGCTCGATGATGCAGACGGTAGATGTAGCATTGAAAGCGGGTGACATATTGACCAAAAAATTTCCCAATGAAGTAATACAAGTGGTAGGCAAAATAGGAGCCAGCGAAATACCTACCGACCCCATGCCACTAGAGGCTTGCGATTTGATGGTGATATTAAAAGATAAAAAAGAATGGACAGCGGCAACAGGTAGAGATGAACTGGCCAATAAGATGCAAGAAGCCTTGGAAGAATTACCTGGAGTTAGTTTTAGTTTTCAGCAGCCCATACAAATGCGTTTCAACGAGCTGATGACAGGGGCTAGGCAAGATGTGGCTATCAAAATTTATGGCGAAGATTTGGACGAACTTTCCGCTGTCGCCAATAAGTTGGGCAAAATCATTCAACCTATCAATGGTGCAAAGGATTTATACATTGAAGAGGTTACAGGCTTGCCGCAAATAGTCGTCAAATTTGACCGTGAAAAAGTAGCTCAGTTTGGTTTAAATATTAGTGAAATGAATACCATGATAAGTACAGGTTTTGCAGGAGCTAAAGCTGGTATCATCTACGAAGGGGAAAGGCGGTACGACTTAGTCTTACGGCTTGACAAGGAGCATCGTCAAGGATTACAAGATGTACAAAATTTGTTCATTACCACTTCAAAAGGAATACAAATTCCACTAAGTCAAGTAGCCGATATTGCCTTCAAAGTGGGGCCTAACCAAATACAGCGAGACGATACCAAACGTAGAATTACCGTGGCTTTCAACGTGCGTGGTAGAGATGTGGAAAGTATTGTAAGCGAGATTCAAGAAAAGGTCAATAGGCAGTTGAAACTTCCTGTGGGTTACTACCTCACTTATGGTGGTCAGTTTAAAAATTTGGTAGAGGCCAAGACCCGCCTATCCATAGCAGTTCCCATTGCGTTGGCGCTTATTTTTATACTGCTATATTTTACATTCCATTCATTCAAACAAAGTGTTCTTGTATTTACCGCCATTCCGCTATCGGCAATTGGTGGTGTGTTTGCCCTGTGGTTGCGAGATATGCCGTTTAGCATCTCGGCAGGGATTGGTTTTATTGCTTTGTTTGGCGTTGCAGTGTTGAATGGTATTGTGCTCATTGGCGAATTTAACAATTTGAAAAAACAAGGATTTACTAACTTGAACGACCTAGTGCTGAAAGGCACGGCTACTCGGTTAAGGCCTGTGCTTATGACAGCAATGGTGGCTTCTTTAGGTTTTTTGCCCATGGCATTATCGCATGGGTCAGGTGCAGAGGTACAGAAACCGCTTGCCACAGTTGTGATAGGCGGGTTGCTGTCAGCTACATTGCTCACCTTGCTTGTATTGCCAATACTTTATATACTTTCTGAAAATAGCTTTAAAATCAAAACTTCTAAACTGACTTTACTGCTTTTACCACTTATTTTATTTTTCGGGTTTTCAAATAATAGTAAGGCCCAAACATTGAAACCTATCACCCTTGAAGAAGCCATAAATACTGCATTGCAAAACAACAAAGGAATTGTTGCAGCAGACTATACCATTGCCCAGCAACAATATTTAAAGAAAACAGCTACCGAGATTGGTAAAGCCAACTTTGGCATAATGTATGGGCAATACAATAGTTATGTCAATGACAACAGCATCAATATTTCTCAAAACATCCCCTTCCCTACTGTGATGCACCGACAAGGGCAATACTACCAGTCCTCCATTCAAAGTGCAGCATACAGCAAACAAATGGTCGAAAACGAATTGAGATTTAAAGTAAAATCGGCGTATTATTCTTTACTATTTGCCAAAGCCAAACAAGTCACTCTGCTAAAGCAAGACAGCGTGTTTGCTGCGTTTTTTAAATCGGCCGAGGTAAGGTTTAAAACAGGCGAAAGCAACGTGCTGGAAAAAGCAACCGCCGAAAGTCAATTGTACGAATTGCGAAATCTTAAATCACAAAACGATGCCGACATATTGATCTACCAAAATCAATTGCAAACGTTGATGAATACTTCTGAAAAGGTGACCACTACAGGAAGTACGCTTACAAGAAGATTGATGGAAATACCCATTGACACAGAGGCAGTGGCTACCAACCCTGCATACCTTTACTTGGTGCAGCAAGTAAAAGTAGCACAAGCTGCCAAAAATTTAGAAAAAGCAAAGTTGATGCCCGACCTAATCGTGGGATATTTTAACCAATCGCTAACAGGCACTACCAATTACTACGATGAAAGCGTGGTTTCATCGCCTACCACTAGGTTTCAAGGGGTAACTTTGGGAGTTGCCATTCCCCTTTGGGCAAAGCCACAGTATGCCAGAGTCCAGGCCAATGAAGCACTAAAAAACACAGCACAAGCCAACCTAGAGTTGCAGCAGAAAAATTTAGAAGGTCAATATTTTCAAGCCTTTCAGGAATACCAAAAGTTTAAAAATAGTTTGCAATACTACGAAACTAAGGCCTTGCCTACTGCTGATATTATTTCAAAAAACGCACTCAAAAACTATCAAAGTGGCAACATTGGCTACATCGAATTTTCCCAAGGGCTAACTCGAGTGCTGGACATTCAAACCAACTACTTGTCAATTTTAAGCCAATACAATCAAGCCCTCATCAACATTGAATTTCTTATCAATAGTAAATAACATTTTATGCAATGGATTTATAAATTTCTCTTTTTGCTTATTGGCGTTTTGGGTGTTTCTTGTGGAAATAAAAGCACAGAAAAAGTTAAGACCGAAGCAGTAAATAATGATAAAGCCGCTACCACCGTAGCATTTTCACAAGCACAATTTGACCGTTCGGATATAAAATATGGAAAGGTGGAAATGAAAAATATAAGTGCAACAATATCTGTGAATGGGGTACTCGATGTGCCGCCACAAAACATGGTTTCTGTCTCTGCCATCATGGGCGGGTTTATCAAAACTACTGCCCTGCTACAGGGTATGAAGGTAAAGAAAGGCGATGTGGTTGCCACCATTCAAAATCCAGATTTTATAAAGATTCAAAGCCAATATTTGGAATACAAACAGAAGCTAAAATTTCTAGAATTGGATTACAAAAGGCAAGAAGAATTATCGAAAGAAAATGTAACTGCAAGCAAAACATTTCAGCAGGCCACTGCCGATTACAACAGCCTCTTGGTTACTGTTGCTGCACTGGAAGAACAACTAAACATGCTCAACATCAACCCTAGTGGGCTTTCTCAGAACAGCATTAGCAGTATCGTCAATATCTATGCCCCCATCAGCGGGTACGTGACGGTGGTAAATGTAAATATTGGCAAATATGTAAACCCTCAAGATGTGATTTGTGAAATAGTAGATACCGACCACCTACACGCCGAACTTACGGTATTTGAGAAAGATATTTCTAAAATAAAAAAAGGGCAGAGAATCCGTTTTGTTTTGGTAAATGAAAATGACAATGAGCGTACAGCCTCCGTTTACCTTGTCAACCATCAAATATCACCAGAACGCACCGTTCGGGTACATGCTCACCTAGATAAAGAAGATGCTTCGCTAATTCCGAATATGTACTTGAAAGCATTGATAGAAATTAGCGATAACAAGTACACTGCATTGCCCGACAAGGCTATTGTGAGTGCGGGTAGTAGCCATTATATCTTTATTAAATCAAATGCTAAAACAGCATCAGGTAAGGACCAAGAACAGATGTATGAATTTCATGCCATAGAAATTCAAAAAGGAATTGCCCAAAATGGATACACCGAAGTGGTGTTGCCCGATGGATTTGACATTTCAAGCGAAGTGGTTATTAACGGAGCGTATGATTTGCTTTCAAAGATGAATAATAGTGAAGAGGAATAGAGGCTGGGGGATTGAGAAAATAATATGTAAAAGTAGCAAATATTGACTTTCGCCTTTACCTTTGCACCATGTTGAAAAAAGGGCTTCCTTATTTTTGGTTATGTTGTATCATGGTGCATTGCTTTGGCAATTTGCAAACTATGGTGCAATATCAATTCAACAAAAAATATTATGCAGAAGTGCTTTGTGAAAACAAAGCTAAGCCTAAAATGAATTGCAACGGAAAGTGTGCACTATCCAAAAAACTACAAAAACAAGAACAGGAGCAACAGAAAACTACTGGGCAATCGAGCAAAGAAAAGTTTGAAACGGCATATTATTTAATGCCTCAAAGTCTTTGTTCATTGGTCAATAGATTTAGCATCGAAAAACTTTCGTCATCGACTTACCTTCAGCCGCAGTATTACAATTTTTTTATTGGTTCTATTTTTCAGCCACCTAGAGGGTAGGTGTTGTTTTTCTATTGGTAAATAATTTTGCTTGGTGTAGCCATGTTCAAGATTATTTCTACGTTTCATTTTATAAAAATGCTCAACTTTTAGATTGCTACAAGCCAGTAATAGCAATCTATTGGTGAGTTTTTACTTACACTATTTATCAAAAAACCTTATGAAAAATACAATTTTTAAATCATTATTTATTGCTGCAATTGCTATTGTGTTTGTTTCGTGTAAAAAGAAAAAAGAAGAAATGCCAACACCTATTTTAATTCCTGCTACTCCTATTGTGCCTATAGATACCACTATTAAAACACAAATGCTATCGCTCAGTATTGCCAACATGGCCAATGGAAAGCCGGCAGATTTTAGCAGTATCTTCACTACCTCGACTGGAGTTAGGTATAAAATAGAAAGCCTACGGTATTATATTTCAAACATTCGCCTTGTAAAAGCCGATGGCAGCGAATTACCAATTAAAGACAAATATTTGTTGGTCAATCCTGCAATGGTCAATTATCCCCTAGGTGCTGTGCCCGTGGGCGACTACAAAGGAATCAAATTTGGTGTAGGCGTAGATTCTGCGGCAAACCACGCAGACAATACCAAATATCCCACAACTCACCCACTGGCTATGCAAAGCCCTAGTATTTATTGGAGTTGGAAATCAGGCTATATATTTATGATGTTTGAAGGCAATTGCGATACTACCGATACCCAAACCGATGTACTTACTTACAATCAGTTTAGTAAAAGTTTTTTTTATCACATAGGTATGGATATGCTATATAGTCAAGTGGATTTAAGCACCTCGGCGTTTTCTGTAGGAAATGTTCCTAAAGAAATAAAACTAGAAGCCAATCTTGATAATTTCTTTACCAACATAGATTTGAAAAAAGAAAATATGACCCATTCGATGGGGGCAGGAGCACCGCTGGCGATGAAAGCCAAGGGAAATATCCCTACCATGTTTAGTATTAAATAATATATCTTGAGGAGAGCAACCTTGCTCTCCTCTTAACTTTAGGTTTATGTTCAAGCAAAATATTTACTGGCTATTGTTAATTGCACTACTATGTAGCTGCCGCAGAGAAATAGAAAAGTCAGAAGTAGAAAAACCTATGCAAACGGGCAATGAACCCATGATTTATGCGGTACCTAAGGGCATGCCCTACCCAGAAGTACCCAATGACAACTTGCCCACCAAGAACAGAATAGCACTAGGCAAGCAATTATTTTTTGACCCTATACTTTCTCGTGACAGCACCATATCTTGTGGCAGTTGTCATTTGGAAAATAATTTTTTTCAAGATAATATGAGACTGAGTGCTGGCATTCAGCAAAGACTGGGGCAGCGGAACACCCCTTCGATAGTGAACATAGCCTATATTCAGGAATTTTTTTGGGATGGTGGAGTAGCTTCCCTTGACCAACAAATACTAGCACCTATAGAAAATCCCTTGGAAATGGATTTTGATATTGTAAAAGTGGTGGAACGACTGCAACGCAACCCAGTTTATGTTGATAAATTTAAACAAGCTTATGATAAGGAGCCTAGTGTTTACACGCTTACTAGAGCCATATCTTGTTTTGAACGTTCGCTTATTGGTGGTAAATCTCGCTACGATAGATTTTTGCAGAATAAAGATACTAGTGCCCTTACAGCATCTGAGCTACATGGTGAGCAATTATTTTTCAATGAAAAGGGAGATTGTTTTCATTGCCATACTGGGTTTAATTTTACAGACAATAGTTTTAGAAACAATGGTATTTATGAAGTCTATGCCGATTCGGGTAGAGCTCATATCACTGGCTTTAGCCTAGATGTAGGGCGGTTCAGAGTGCCTTCGCTTCGCAACGTTGCCAAAACTGCACCTTACATGCACGACGGTAGCTTTGCATCGCTAGAGCAAGTGATAGACCACTACAACAGCGGCGGTAAAAAACACCCAAACAAAAGTTCGCTACTACGACCACTAGGTCTAAGCGAACAAGACAAGCAAGATTTGATTAACTTCTTAGGCTCGCTGAGTGATGATTAGCAATAAATTATATTATGGATAAAATCTTTTCTATCTTCATTTTATTATGTGCCAGTATTGCCCAAGCCCAATTGCAGTGGACTACTGTGGGTATCGACGGACTTACTTGCTCTCAGTGCCTTTATAGTGTTGAGCAATCAATCAGACGTTTGCCTACCGTGGAAGAGGTGTCTATGAACTTCAATACCCATGAAGCGACCGTGAAACAAAAAATTGTTGGCTACAGCGAAATCTTAAAAGTGGGCGAGCAGGTAATCAAAGCGGGTTTTTCGGTGCGATTTTTAACCATGACTATAACAATGGATACTGCTTACAATATTGCTAATTCAAAAATTACAAATAGCCTGGGTAGCCTTGTGTTTCTAGGCAACACAAAGCTGGATAGAGATAGTACCTACACGTTCCAAATAATAGACAAACGATTCTGCAAAAAAAATATTTACAAACCATGGCATTCGCATATCAAAACCTACAAAGCAAAGAACGAAGTAACCAACAATAATATTTTTGTAATACAGGCGACTACTGCAAAGCCTCAATAAATATCACTATGGGCAACCAGTTTCTAAAATATTTGCTTTGCTTTTTTACAGGTATATTTTACTGTTTAGAAATTGCTGCCCAAGAGCTATTCCCCTACGCAGAAGCGGCGAGTACCCTGCCCAAAGGTGTGTTTAGCTATAGATTAAGTACGGAATATTATAAGGATTTGCAAAGCCACAATAAAAATTGGTATGCCGTAAGAGCAATGTATGGAGTGACTAAAAACTTTACGGCAATTCTTACCGCCAGTGGCTCTAACCACCATATTAAAAATTTCCCAAATGGCTATGCAGCTTATTTTTTAAACCACCACACACGTTACAATTCGCTTAATGCTTTTAGCTTTGAAGGGTTTCATCTGTACCTCAAATATCGTGTGGTACATCTTGATGGATACAAAAAACATCTGAGGCTTGCTGTGTATGCCGAAGGGAGCAATTGCCGTGTGGCACATGACGAGGCTGAGCCAAACCTGATGGGCGACAATGCTGGCTTTGGTGGTGGTGCTATAGCAACGGCTCTCTATCATCGTGCAGCCCTCTCTATCACTGCTGGATATGTAAAGCCAATAGGCTATTATGATCAGAAAAGCGATGTTACTTTTACATCGGGCAATTTGTTTTTGACCAATCTTTCATTAGGATACTTGCTATTTCCCAAAAGTTATAAAAGCTACAACGATTTGAACATGAGTATTTATGCCGAGCTTATTTATAGAAATTACCAAAAAGCAACCCTTCAACAAGCATCCAATGTTTTTGATGTGAGTAATTTTAATTTAGGCGACCCATTTACCTACCAAAGTCTTCAAAAAAATCAATATTGCGATTTGCGAACGTATTTTCAATGGGTATTTAATGCGAAAAGTCGCATAGATATTGGCGTCAGTTGGCAGTTGTGGCAGAAATCGTACGTGCATTTCTATCCCATGATGGCAATCAATTATCAAAGGTATATTTTTGGTAAAACGGGAAAGAGAATTTACTAGCCTAGCCAACTAAATTTTACAACTTTTTATGGTAAAAGTATAATGGCATGGTTCAAAAAAAATGTTTACTTTACCATGATGAAAAAATGCTTTACCATATTATTGCTTACCATTTACCTGTTAGGAACTACGGGTGTAGTACTAAGCAAGCATTTTTGTGGAAGCAAAATTTCGCATATTTCATTATTAGGAAATAAAAAATCCTGCAAATGTGGCAAGGTAAAAATGCCCAAAAGCTGTTGTAAAGATACCAGCGTTAAGCTCTCTACCGACGACAATCAAAGGCTTTCTGCTTTCGATTTTATACCCAACAACAATCTTGATTTGACTGGTGTATTGCATCAAAATTATACCATGCCTGTTGCCATGGGGCAGTGGTCACAACAATGTGCATCGCAATTTTATGTATGCAAAACTGGGCCGCCCCCAGTGCCCATGTATATTTTCACGCATACCCTTTTGATTTGATATTTTTTAATGTGCCAATTGTGCACCTAATCAACATATCACAATTTAGTTAATTCATTTGATGCTATGCTTTTGGATTAGCAAACCATATATTATTTTAACAAAATTTTACTTATCTATTTAAACACTAAACCTATGAAACTATTTAAAAACATTAGCCTACTGGCTTTAATCATTGCCATATTTAGCTGTGCCAATGCACAAGACAAGAATCCTGTAGCAACTGCAAAATTTATGGTCAGTGGCAATTGTGAAATGTGCAAAAAAACAATAGAAACTGCTTTGGAAACCAAGGGTGTAAAGTCGGCCGATTGGAATCAAAAAACAAAAATGATAGAGATAGTCTATCAGCCTTCAAAAATAGCCGAAGATAAACTGCACGAACTGATAGCTGCCGTAGGATACGATACCGAAAAGAAAAAAGCCGACGACAAGGCATATCAAGCCCTGCCCGAGTGTTGTCAATATACTAGAAAGAAGTAAACATGCCTACATTGCATATAAAAGGCATGGTGTGCAGCCGATGTGTACTTGCAGTACAGCAGGTATTGCAACGGCTGCACATTACCTACCAATCGGTAAATATGGGTACAGTGCAAGTGCTTCAAGAATTGACCGCAGAGCAACTGCACACGTTCACAAAAGAAATTAGCGTATTGGGTTTTGAAATGTTAGACGATAAGAAGTCGCAACTAGTAGAAAGGGTAAAAACGCTACTTATAGCATTGATACATCAGCAGCACAACGACATTCGTGTCAAGTATTCGAGTTACTTGTCGCAAAAATTGGGATTGGATTACAGCTACATCAGCAGCATATTTTCTACGGTAGAGCATACCACAATTGAGAAGTATATCATTCAATTGAAAATTGACAAAGTAAAAGAATTACTCAAATATGACGAACTGTCGCTGAAAGAAATTGCTGAAAGGCTTAGTTATAGTAGTGTACAGGCACTATCTACTCAATTTAAAAAGATAACAACCTTATCGCCTAGCCAATTTAAAGAGCAAAATAAATTGGGGGTTGTCACATCATAAAATTTTGCACTTCTATTGGGAAATAGTGTAACAGTTCTGCCTTCTCATGACGGTATATTTGTATCACTAAAACCATAAAAGACATGACACATACCTATCAAATATCGGGAATAACCTGTGGTGGTTGCAAACAAAAAGTACAAACATTATTGCAGGGCTTAAATGGTGTAACCAGTGCCAAAGTAAACAACAGCAAACAAAATATTACGATAGAAATGCAACATCATATACCTATCGCAACACTAAATTCGGCGTTGGCCTCTTATCCGCAATACCAGCTTTCAATAGATGGGGCGGCGACAGAAAGTTTTTGGGCCAATAAAATGGTATGGAAAAAGGCAAGTGCCAATACCATCAATTGTTTGGTAGGTTGCTCTATTGGCG
>JAAFID010000051.1 GCA_013297765.1 Cytophagales bacterium
GAAGATTCTATTGTAGTTTCTGGTCAGGAAGTACACAATTGGTTAGGCATATTTGGTGCGGTATTGTCTTACTTTTTTGTATTTAAGTGGTTTGGTATTGCATCGTTGCTTTTTGTGCCCATTACTTCAATTTTAGGCCTTCGTCTTCTACTAGATAGGCGTGTGGGCAAATTAAAAACATTGCTTGTAGTGAGTGGCTTTTTCCTTTTTTGGTTCAGTTTGGTATTGGGTTATGTTGCTTTAAAATTAAATGGTCAAAACTATTTTAGCTATATCTGCGGAGGAATTGGTTTTGAATTGGCCACCATTGTAGATAGCATTGCTGGCTGGGGTACAGCATTTATTCTTCTGTTTTTAATCATCACTTTTAGCATTTATTTTTTCAATATTACTTCCATTGTACCAGCTAAGAAAAATATAGAATCATCTGCCGAGGCTCTAATTCCAGCAAGCGATGTAGCTGCAAATTCAGAAAATGAGCTTATGGATATTGACGATGACATTTTTATAGACCCCAATCCACCGATGGAGGTGGTCAATGCTTTAGCAAATGAAACAGTTGCAGATAATGCAGAAGAGGACGAAGCAGACCTATGGGTAGTAAAAAAACAAGACGAAAGAAAACCAAAAGTTAAGGGCGAACCAGAATTTAATATTGATGATGCATTTGCCGCCCTTGCTGCCCAGCAGGCACAAGACGAAATAATTAATCAGGCAAATATTGTAGGCAAAGATGTAGTGCAAGACCAGTTTGTAGAGCCCTCGCCAGAAGATGTGCCTTTGGATGGTGAGCAAATCGCCAACTACGACCCTACACTAGACCTGCCCCACTACCAATATCCTCCAGTAGATTTGCTAAATGAATTTGATGGCAATAAAGTACAGGTAACGAAGGAAGAATTAGAGGCAAATAAAGATAAAATTGTAGATACGCTTAAAAACTACAGCATCGGTATCACCAGCATCAAAGCGACCATTGGCCCCACCGTTACGCTTTATGAAATAGTGCCCGATGCAGGGGTGCGTATTTCTAAAATTAAAAGTTTGGAAGACGATATTGCCCTAAACCTCGCTGCACTTGGTATTCGCATTATTGCACCCATGCCGGGCAAAGGAACGATAGGTATTGAAGTTCCCAATATCAATAGGGAAATGGTGGCTATGAAGTCGGTACTTTCTACTGAGAAATTTTTAAAAAGTGACAAAGAATTGCCCGTTGTGTTTGGTAAAACCATCTCCAATGAAGTATTTGTAATCGACCTTGCAAAAATGCCTCACTTATTGATGGCAGGTGCTACAGGTCAAGGAAAATCTGTGGGGTTAAACGTGTTATTGGCATCACTCATTTATAAAAAACATCCTTCGCAATTAAAGTTTGTATTGGTAGATCCAAAGAAAGTCGAGCTTTCACTTTTCAATAAAATTGAACGACATTTTCTTGCCAAGCTACCTGACACCGAAGAAGCCATTATTACCGATACCAAGAAGGTAGTGCATACGCTAAACTCTTTGTGTATAGAGATGGACATGCGGTATGACTTGCTGAAAGAAGCCAATTGTAGAAACATCAAAGAGTACAATCAAAAATTTGTAGAGCGTAGGCTAAACCCCAACAACGGACATCGTTTCTTGCCTTATATTGTTTTGGTTATAGATGAGTTGGCCGATTTGATGATGACTGCTGGCAAAGAAGTAGAGACGCCAATTGCTCGGTTGGCACAGTTGGCAAGGGCTATAGGGATTCACTTGGTGGTGGCTACACAACGCCCATCGGTAAACGTTATTACAGGTATTATCAAAGCCAACTTTCCTGCTAGGTTATCATTTAAGGTAACTTCAAAAATAGATTCACGGACGATATTGGATGCAGGCGGTGCCGACCAGTTGGTAGGGCAGGGCGATATGCTTTTTTCCAATGGTTCAGAAGTAATCAGGCTGCAATGTGCTTTTCTTGATACACCGGAAGTAGAGCGGGTTTGCGAATTTATAGGCTCTCAACGAGGCTATGACCACCCATATCATTTGCCAGAATTTAGTGACGACGATATGGTAGAGGACAAGGGCAACAAAGAATTTAAGTTTAGTGAAAGAGACAAAATGTTTGAAGAGGCTGCACGCATTATCGTTACACATCAGCAGGGCAGCACGTCGCTATTGCAACGCAGGCTGAAACTGGGCTATAACCGTGCTGGTAGGCTGATTGACCAATTGGAAACATGCGGCATTGTGGGGGCATTTGAAGGCTCTAAAGCTAGAGAGGTATTGATTAGAGACGAGTATAGTTTGGAACAATTATTGACTGAACTGGCAGGTCAGGCTTAAAATTCTGAAACGAGGTAGATTTATTTTTTTAAATTTGAAAAACATTTTACCTCAATCATCATTATAAAGTAAAATAAAAAATAGCTGAACAAGACAATGAAAAAAGTAATACTGATGTTGGTTTTTGTGGGAGCAATGGTTCATCATATTTTTGCACAATACGACCCTAAGGCTCTAGCAATACTAGATGCAATGAGTAAAAAATATAAAGAAATACCTGGCTTCAAAGCCAAGTTTTCTTACTCACTTATGAGCGATGTAACAGGTGTAAAAGAAACCTCAGAAGGCGAAATTACGGTCAAAGGCGGAAAATTTATACTCAAACTGGCCAATCAAGAAATCATCAACAACGGTACTACGGTATGGACGTATGTAAAAGAATCTAATGAAGTCAATGTTTCAGACTATCAGCCAGATGAAAACGACATTACCCCTACCAAAATCTACACGATGTATAAAAAAGGCTATAAATACATTTTTATAGAAGAAAAAACTGAAGCAGGAAAAACGTTTGAAACGGTAGATTTAATTCCCGAAGAGAAAAAAAATCAAATATTTAAGGTGCGAATTGAAGTAAATAAAAAAGATAAAACGGTAAAAAGTTGGAAAGTATTTGAGAAAAATGGCAACCGCTATTTGTATTCCGTAAAAACCTTTACCCCAGAACCTGCCTTGCAAGACAACATGTTCAACTTTGACAAATCCAAATACAAAGGCGTAGAAATAGTCGATTTGAGATAAAGTACTTTTCTATTTTAATATTTTTATTGCATGAACCGTTCTCAATTATTTAATCATATTATTGAAAAGCAATCTTATTTGTGTGTAGGTCTTGATACCGATATATTAAAAATTCCTCCGCATTTACACAAGGAAAGAGACCCTATATTTGAATTTAACAAGCAGATAATTGACGCTACCTACAAGTATTGTGTAGCTTACAAACCCAATACAGCATTTTACGAAACCCTTGGTGCGAGAGGGTGGGAGAGCCTACAGAAAACGTTAGACTATATTCCAAAAGATATATTTACCATAGCCGATGCCAAGCGAGCGGATATAGGCAATACCTCGGCCATGTATGCAAGGGCTTTTTTCAATAAAGAAGAGTCAGGCTTAGACTTCGATGCCGTTACGGTAGCACCTTATATGGGCGAAGATTCGGTAAAACCTTTTTTAGAATTTGAAGATAAATGGGCGATTGTGCTGGGACTTACATCGAACATAGGCAGCCAAAATTTTCAAACTTTAAAGTTGGCCAATGGTAATTTTTTATATCAAGAAGTATTAAAAACTGTAGCAACATGGGGCAGTGCCGACCAACTGATGTTTGTGATAGGAGCCACCAAGGCAAGTGAATTTGCAGACATTCGAAAAATAATTCCCCACCATTTTCTGCTAGTGCCGGGCGTAGGTGCCCAAGGCGGCGACCTGCAAAGTGTTTCGCAGCATGGTTTTAATAGTCAATGTGGCTTGCTGGTCAATTCTTCTAGAAATATTATTTATGCATCTAGCGGGCTTGATTTTGCAACGCAAGCAGGCAATGCCGCAAAAGCTATTGCTGAAGAAATGAAAGAGTATTTGGATAAGTTTTTATAACTTTTCAGAGGCTTATTATATCTAAAAAGTTGACGATTATTTTTTAGCGTCACTTCATAATGGATTATTTTATTAAATTCATTAAAAAAATAATTATGAAAAAGTATCTTCCCTTTATTGTATTGACTTTTGTTTTTTGCAGTAAACTTTACGCTCAAGAGCGTTTCAAAGATAAAATTTTTGCCAATGTAGCGGTAGATAGTGTCGTATATGGTCAAGGCAATACTTTTGACGGCAAACTGCAACAACTAAAAATTGATATTTACCAACCAGAAGGCGATGCAGCAGTTGCACGACCTTTAATCATCTTAGTGCATGGTGGAGCTTTTTTGACCAACAATTCTAGAAGAGATGCTGAAATAGTTCAGTGGAGTAAAGCATTTGCACAGCGAGGCTATGTATGTGTGTCGCTACAGTACCGATTGGGAATAGTTTTAGATTTTGCAAAATTAACATCCGAATTTTCCAGTGCCGTTTGGAGAGCTACGTTAGATTTTAGAGAAGCTACAAAATACCTGAAATCAAAATCCAATATTTATAAAATAGATACCAATCAAATCTTTGGAATAGGTATTTCGGCAGGGGCAATTGCCATGCTTCATGCACAAATGCTGGACCTGCCAGAAGAATTAAATGCGAGTAATCCTAAAATAGATACTGCTGGAAAAAGTTTGGTGTTTAATAGAGAATTAGCATCGTTTTCACCAAAGATTAAGGGAATTATAAACCTAAGCGGTGCTATAGGTAATGTAGAGTGGATGAAAAACAATACCAGTTGTGCGTTGCTGAATATTCATGGCGATAAAGACTTAACCATACCTTACAAAACAGATTTTTTCAAAGCAGGGCCTTTCCCCATTGCCAGAGTCTCTGGAGGTTTCTCTATAGACTCTATGGCTAGAATTTTGAAAATGGATGCTCAGCTATACACCTTCAAGGGAGCAGGTCATGCCCCATTCTCGCCTAGATTGGGCAACTTGGCAGTGAGCAACGCCTATCTGGACACCACAGAAAATTTGATGGTAGATTTCTTATTTAAAAGAATATTGAACAGTTCGTTAGCAGTGCAGGGTTCGCTTGATGCTAGTCATTTTAATGTTTTCCCCAACCCAGCAAAAGAATTGCTGAATGTTCAATTTTTGAATACTTCCAACTATGAAATTAGTATTTCCAATATGCTAAATCAAAATGTGCTATCCATTGAAAATAGAGGAGTAGAGCAGTTGCAAATCAATTTATCACCTTTGCCCGCTGGTGTTTATACTCTTCAATTTAAAAATAATCAGGGTAGATATACAAGGAAGTTGCTGGTGGAGTAGGGGAAAAACAATAGATGCTTTTTATTTGTATTTATTGGCTATACTGCGTAGTCATTCTTATAATCATAGTCTGTTGGAAGATTACTCTTTGTAGAAAGATTTTTCACAAATGTTGATAAACACATAAAGTTGCATTTACTAATATCATTTAATTTTGCATTGCAATGCTTTGTGTCGTTGTCTGAATTGTATAACTTCCTCCGTAATTTGTTTCAAGCTATCACTACCATTTGGTGGATTATTCAATTGAATACTAGCATTAATTGTTTCTGAATCTGAATGGGACTCATTAATCATCGACCACACATTACTAGTTTTTTCTGCGTGAGCATTTAAGAACCAATTAAAACTTAAAACTGGAATAATTTCATTATTTGAATCATTAATTATTTGAAAAAAGGTTTCAAATTCAATCTCGTATATAATTTCTGTCCATGATTCACAAAGTTCTATAAATGGTGCATCCCAAAACTCGATAGTTGTTTTCTGCTTAAAAGCGTTATATGTGGAACCCGTAGTTATATTATAACTATCATAATAGCAGTCGCTTGAATTGTGGGTGTCTTTGAATTTTTCTCCATCAGAATTGAATTTATACCATTCATTGGCAGATTTAATTTCTAATTTATGATAATTACATAGTTGAGTTACAAGCAAGCGACCAATTTTAATTTTTGTTAAATCAAATTCAGGCACTACTTTTATTCCTCCATCTCCCTTTGATGGCTCTTTGTCATAGTTTTTTAATGCAGTAGTTAAATCTGTGGAACCTTGAGTTCTATTTAAAAGGCAAAAACCTGAAATATTAATTTTAATATTTTTCAACATATTGATTTTATTTTTCTTAAATAGTACTAAGATATGTTTTCAAATTTTAATTTAGTCGCAATATTTATCTTTCCACACCTCCATAAATACTAATTTAAGTTTACTTAACCAATACTTTAAAATTTACCCCCTTCCCTGCAAATAAAAATAACTCAACGCCAATCCTTGAACTACGCTGTTGAAATTATATCTTTTTAAAAGACACTCTCATTACTGCCTTTACCGTAGAGCTTCTCCAAGTTACAAATACATAGATTTTTGTAACATACCACACAATTTCCCTATTCTATTTCCAACCACCACCTAAGGCTTGATACATATCTACCATTGCGTGCATTTGTTGCTTTTTGGTTTCTATCAAGTCAAATTTTGATTCTAGAGCATCTCTTTGCGTAAGCATTACTTCCATATAATCTGCTCTGGCAGATTGAAATAGACCAATAGAAATATCTATAGATCTGGTAAGTGCCTGCACTTGAGTAGATTTTAAATTGTAGCTGTTGTTCAAATTTTCTATGTTTGCCATTTGGTTCGCTACTTCTATATAGGCTCTCAAAATGGTTTGTTCGTAGTTGTAAAGGCTTTGTATTTGCCTAGCGTTTGCAGAGTAATAATAGGCTTTAATAGCGTTTCTATTGATTAGTGGTGCTATTAAATCGCCGCCTATCGAATACATTAATGATTTTGGATTGAGTAAAAATTGAGGATTAAAAGCTTGATACCCTATGCCCCCAGTAATTCTAAGAGAAGGGTAGAAATTGGCTTTTGCAGCTTTTACATCTAATCGAGCTGCCGCTACTTGCTGTTCTGCTTTCCTTATATCCATGCGGTTTTGCAACAATTGTGAGGGTAAACCAACCTGAATTGCATTTGGAATTATATCAATAAATGATTTAGAATTTCTTTGTACTGTTTGTGGAAATCTGCCTACTAAAAAATTAATTCTATTTTCGGTTTCAATTATATTTTGTAAAATAGAAAACTGCCGACTTTGATTTTTAGCTAGCTCTGCTTCAAACCTGCGAACGGCCAATTCGGTAACTTTTGCACCTGTTTTCAACTGTTTTACTATTTCTAGTGCGTTTTTTTGTATTTCTATATTGTTTTTAAGTATTTCTACTTGATTGTCCAATGCGATTAATTCATAATAAGAATGGGCAATATCGGCCACAATATTGGTGATGGTAAAATTTTTACCTTCTGATGTAGCAAGATATCTTAACATAGCTGCCTTTTTTAGGTTTCTTAATTTTCGCCAAACATCTAGTTCCCAAGAAGCATTTATGCCCATCGTATAATTGGGCAAAGGGTCTGGAATGGGTTTATTGGGTTCAATATCTGTATTGGCATCGATGCTGCCTAGGCGAGTGTATCTGCCCTCTCTTTCTACGCCTGCACCACCACCAATATTGAGAAATGGCAAATAATCGCCTTTTCTAGCCCTTATTTCATTTTTGGCAATATTTATTTCTTGAAGAATGATGTTCAATTCTTGATTGTTTGCCAATGCAGAGTCTATGAGCGTTTGTAAATAAGGGTCTGTGAAAAAATTCTTAAATCCAACATGTGTCGAATTGATGGAATCTAAAGACCTACGGTAAGCCTCTGGAATTTTGATGCTTGTAGATTTATGTAGATTGTTGGGCAATTTACAACCAATACAATGAATGGTGAAAATTGTGAACAATATATATTTGAATATGCTATTTTTAGCCATGATGAATATGTTCTTCTGTTAATGGTGTTTGATCTTCGTTTTTAATAAGTTTTTTACCTTCAGCTAGTGTACCAAAGATGTAGTATAATCCTGGTACCAAAATGACCCCGAAAAATGTTCCAAACAACATACCGCCCAATGCACAAGTGCCAATGGTGCGGTTGCCTATAGCTCCAGGACCATGGGCCATTACCAATGGAATTAAACCAGCTATGAATGCAAAAGAAGTCATCAGAATAGGTCTAAAACGTGCTTTTGCACCAGCAATGGCAGCCTCTAGCACTGTTATTCCCTGCTCATGTTTTTGAATGGCAAACTCCACAATCAATACAGCATTTTTACCTAGCAATCCTACCAGCATTACTAGCCCTACCTGGGCATAAATATCGTTGGTAAGACCCGTTAATTTTAAAAACATGAACGAGCCAAAAACTCCTGCTGGTAGTGAAAGTACTACTGCAAACGGTAGTAGGAAACTTTCATACTGTGCTGCAAGTACCATGTACACAAAAATTAATACAATCAAGAATATATATACGGCTTCGTTGCCACGGCCTACTTCATCTTTTTGCAACCCCGCCCAGTCAATTTCATAGCCATTGGGCAATATTTCCTTGGCAACTTGCTGTATGGCTTCAATTGCCTCGCCACTGCTATAGCCATCGGCAGGGGCACAGCGAATAGATGAAGTAGTGTACATATTGTACCTGTTGATTTCATAAATCCCTTGTGTCTTTTTTATTCTCATAAATGCCGAATAGGGCACCATTTCATCTCTATTGTTTTTGGTGTAAAGGTTTAATATATCAGAAGGTAATTTCCTAAATTCGGGCGAAGCCTGAACAAACACTTTGAAAAATCTACCAAATTTAATAAAGCCAATATCGTAAGTACTACCTATCAGCAGGGATAGATTTTCCATGGCTTTGCCAATGGTTACGCCTTTTTGCATGGCTTTTTGATTGTCTATTTCTAGTTCATATTGGGGATAATCGGTACGATAAAAAGTAAACAAAGAGGTGATTTCTTTTCTTCTCTTCAGTTCATCCATAAATTGCTCGGTAAGCAAACCTAATTTTTCATAATCTACCGTATTATTTTTATCGAGCAACTGAAGTGCTATACCTCCAGCAGCCCCGTAACCAGGCACAGCAGGGGGGTCAAAAAATTCGATGGCAGCCCCAGGAATGTTTTTGGCCTCGTGTTCTAGCAGTTCTATAATTTCTCTTACAGAATGTTTTCTTTCGTGCCAAGGTTTTAGGTTAATAAGGCAAGTGCCAGAATTAGAGCCTCGTCCTTGTGTCAATATTTCGTAACCAGCCAATGAAGATACCGATTCTACGCCCTCTATTTTTTTTGCATAGTCTTGCAATTGGCGACTTATTTTATAGGTTATTTCTAAGGTAGATCCAGGTGGTGTTTGAATTACCACATAAATCATTCCTTGGTCTTCTGCAGGTACAAATCCAGTAGGAAGTTTTTTGGCTATACCCAATATACCCAATGCAAAAGCAAGCAATACAACCCAAGTGACTACTTTCCTATTCACTATCAATCGCAATACCTGTACATATTTGCCTGTTAATTTATCAAATCCTCGGTTGAAACCGTCAAAAAATTTGTCTATCAACGACTTTTTCTTTGGCTTGCCATGATTGTTTTTCAAAATAATGGCACAAAGTACTGGGGTAAGGGTCAGTGCTACAATACCTGAAAGCACTATGGCAGATGCCATGGTAATAGAAAACTGCCTGTAAAAAACACCTACTGGGCCTGTCATGAAAGCAACGGGAACAAATACTGCAGTCATCAATAGCGTGATGGCGATTACGGCTCCACTAATTTCGTTTAATACCTTCTTCACGGCATTGAAAGGCGATAGGTGTGGTTCTTCTTCCATTTTCGCATGAACGGCCTCGACGACGACTATAGCGTCATCTACCACTATACCTATGGCCAGTACTAGGGCGAATAAGGTAATAAGATTAATGGAAAGGCCAAAGGCTTGCATTATAAAAAATGTTCCTATTAATGACACAGGCACTGCCAGTGTAGGTATTAATGTAGAACGCCAGTCGCCTAGGAACAAGAACACCACTAGAGCTACCAGTATAAATGCATCTCGCAACGTATGCACCACCTCGTCGATAGAGGCATCTAGAAAATTGGATACGTCGTAGCTTATTTCATACTCCATTCCTGGAGGAAAATCTTTTTTAAGCTCTTCTAATTTTTCTTTTACTTTTTCAATTACTTCCACAGCATTACTGCCATAGGTTTGGTTTAGCACTATAGCAGCCGAGGGATATTCGTCTTTATTGGAATAAATATCATAATATTCACTACCCAATTCTACTTTTGCAATGTCTTTCAAATGTAGTATTTCACCATTGGGATTGGATTTTATGATTACGTTGTTGTACTGTTCTGGGTCACTAAATCGTCCTTGATAGGTCAGTACATATTCGATAGATTCCGATCGTTTTCCATCGGCACGACCTAGCCTTCCTGGCGACCCTATGATACTTTGCTCGTCTAGTGCTTTCATCACTTCCTCCGAGGAAATGTTGTAAGCCCTCATTCTATCTGGGTTTAGCCATACCCTCATGGCATATTGACGACTGCCTATTATTCTTGCTTGGCCTATGCCTGTTATCCTTTGCAACTCAGGCAGCATATTGATATAAGCATAGTTGAATATAAATTTCATGTCAGCATCTGCCGTGTCTTTGCTGTATAGATTGACATACATCAACATACTGGGCAACAACCGCTGCACGATGATACCCTCTAGCTGCACCAATGCTGGCAGCCTCATTTTCATTTGTTCAATTCTGTTTTGTACGTTTACTAAGGCTTGGTTAGGGTCTTCTCCCATATTAAACACAATCTGAATATTAGCCTCGCCCGAACTAGCGGCAGTAGAAAACATATATTTCATGCCTGGGGTACCATTTATAGCTTGCTCTAGCGGTATCAATACTGAATTGGTAAGTACTGTAGCACTAGCCCCTGGAAAGGAGGCATACACCACCACCATTGGTGGGGCAATGTCGGGAAATTGTGATTTGGGCAAGGTTCTCATGGCAAGTAACCCTACAAACACAAGCACAAGAGATATAACGATGGCCATTACTGGCCTTTGAATGAATTTTTGAAACATTTGCTTGTAATTTAAAAATGGGTTGAAATTATTCTGCTTTTATCTTTAAGTTGGCAATAATTTTTATGGGAGCCATATAGATGTATTCAATTTTATCATTTTCAGATACTAATCTTAATCCCTCTAGCAAAATTTTATCAGTTTCTTTCAAGCCATCTTTTATGATATATAAATCGGGCAACTCAGCAGCAATACTTATTTTTCTGGTTTCTAATCTGTTTTCTTTATCTACCACATATACATACTTTTTGTCCAGTACTTCAAAAGTTGCTTTTTGGGGAATAATGAGTGAATTTTTAAATGGTACAGTAACCTGCACATTGCCTGTTTCGCCGTGCCTTAAAAGCCGTTGTGGATTCGGGAAATTAGCCCTAAATGCAATATTACCTGTTTCGTTATTAAAATCTGCTTCTATAGTTTTTACCTTGCCTACATGTGGGAACAATTCATTGTTGGCCATATAGAGTCTTACTTTCATATTGCCATCAGAAGTAGCAGTAGGCTTGTTTTCTATCAATTTATAATCTAAATATTCGGCCTCGGGAACGTTGAAATAAACCCACATTTCATTATTGTCGGATAGTGTTGTAAACAAATCTCCTTCGTTCACTAGGCTACCCAACCGCAATTGAAAACGGTCTATGATACCATCAAAAGGAGCTCTTACTTCTGTAAATCCTAAATGTACCTGTGCTAGGGCTTGTTGTGCTTTGGCTTTGGTCAATTTTGCTTTGGCCATAAAAAGCTCGTTTTTAGAAACTACACCACTATCGGCTAAAGCCTTGGTGTTTTCATACTCAATTCTTACAAATTCAGCCTCAGCTTGTGCAATTTGCAATTCTGCTTGATACAGCAAAGGCATGATTTGAAACAACAATTGTCCTTTTTTTACAAACTTACCTTCCTGTATAAATATTTTCTGCAAGTATCCTTTTTCTAATGCCCGCAATTCTATGTGTTGTTGAGAACGAATTTGACATACATAATCCCTGGTAATGATGGTGTCTTTTTTTAACGGACTAGTGACGGAAAATTTGGTTCTATGCTTTTCTTCTTTTTTTGATTCGCAACTGGTGAAAATAAAAATAATGGCACTGATGTAGATTGCTATTTTCATAGATATGATAATTTAAGCACCAAACATACTTTTCAATTCTGTAGTTATTTTGAAGATGAACCTTATTTTTTTTAATAATTAAAATAGTAATACTATCTTTACAAAAAGCAATAAACACATATTTGTATGAGCACAGGCATCAAAATTCATTTGAATGAACATTTATTCATCAGAGACCCTGAAGATACTGGACTAGGCAGAGATATTATCCAAACCAGCGTGCGGATGATAGACACCCTAGGATTTGAACAATTTACTTTTAAAAAATTGGCTCATGAAATGGGGTCAACGGAAGCTTCTATTTATAGGTATTTCACCAATAAACATAAATTATTGGTGTATCTTATCTCTTGGTATTGGGTGTGGCAAGAATACCAAATAGAAATTAATATCAAAAATATTGGCGATACCAAAAAGCAATTGTTAAAGGTATTGGATATCATAGCCAACCCCACTGTCGACTTTACCAAAAATACCCAAATAGATATAGAGGCATTGTACAGAATTGTAATTTCAGAGGCCTCCAAATCTTATCTAACCAAGGAAGTAGATGAGCTAAATAAAAAAGGAATGTATGCCGATTATAAAAGGCTGTGTAAAAAAATTGCAGATTTGATTTTATTGCTTAATCCTGACTATATTTATGCCAATGCTTTGGTGAGTATGCTTATCGAAACGGCCAACCAGCAGGCATTCTTTGCGCTACATTTGCCTTCTTTAACAAACATTAAAAAAAACAAAGATGAAAAGATAGACGTAAGTAATTTTCTATCTCAAATTTTATTTGCTGCGATTAAGAAATAAGGCGTTTTATATCATTTTACCAATATGAATTTTAATTCACTCACGGGTGTGCACGAGGTATTTCTTTCTTTGTACAAAGAAAGTTTTAACCATAAAAATCTAGAAAAAAGCCTAAACATACTTCACTATCCATCCGAGCCAAGTGTAAGTGATTTTATCAATTACCTAATTGAAAGTGGAGCCGTACCGCACTTGGCATATATTCGCAAGACCATTACACTGGCCAATCTAAAAGAGATTTTGCCAAAATCTTTTTATCCCCTTATGTTTCTGTCAGATCAGGGGCTAGGCAAAATTGTACCAGTTATTTTCTATGTAAATGATAGCGATATCATGCTCTATACGGTGCATACTGATAGGGATGTAGAAATAAGGCAGATAAAAATAAACGATGCCATATTTGATACCCTTATTCGAAATGATATAGAGCATAAAGCCACCGCCGATAACCACGAGTTGTTATTAATAACCTGCTACCCTAATCGCTCTATATATACCGAAGACGATTGGGAAGACCATAAAAAGAAACCAGTCAAAGAAACCAAATCGCAATCATTGATGCGGTTCTTTAAAATATTGGTATCAGAAAAAAGGGAAATTACTTTTCTATATGTATATGCACTCATTGCTGGTGTCATCAGTTTGGGCTTGCCTCTTGGTATCCAAAGCATCATTGGTTTTGTGTCTAGTGGACAAGTGCCTACATCGGTGTATGTACTGATATTTTTTATAGTAATCAGTATTGTCATATCGGGGTTGTTGCAGATTATGCAGCTCTCTATTTCCGAGCGTATTCAGCAAAGGTTGTTTACCAAAACAGCTTTTGAATTTGCCTTTCGAACACCCAAACTGAAAATAGAAGCAATCATCAACGATTATCCTGCCGATATGATGAATCGTTTTTTCGACATCATCACCCTTCAAAAAGGGATGAATACTTTGTTGATAGATTTTTCGACAGGTGTTTTACAAATTATCCTGGGCCTTATGTTATTGGCATTGTATCACCCATATTTTATTATTTTTGGTCTATTTTTAATAGGAGTTTTGCTAGCAATACTAGCCTTTACTGGCCCCAAGGGATTAAAAACAAGTTATAAAGAATCAAAGTACAAATACATGGTGGCCAACTGGCTACAAGAAATAGCTAGGGCATTGAGTACTTTTAAATTGGCAGGATATTCCAATTTGCCAATGGAAAAAACCGACTATTATGTAAGCAATTATTTGCATTATAGAAAAAAACATTTCAAACTATTAGTAGTGCAGTATGCTAGTTTTGTTGCTTTCAAAACATTAATTACAGCAGGTTTACTTATACTTGGCTGTATTTTGTTGGTGTCCAAAGAAATTAATATTGGTCAATTTGTCGCCTCAGAAATTGTAATCATCATTGTGATGAATGCAATAGAGAAAGTGGTATTGAAATTAGATACCCTTTACGATGTACTTACCAGTGTAGAAAAAATAGGTGAAGTGACCGATATGCCCATAGAGCATGCCAGTGGTATAAAATTAGAAAACCTAAACCAAGACAAAAAGGGATTAACACTTGAAGTAAAAAATATGAAATACAAGTACCCTGAAGAGAAAAATTACCTTCTTCAAGGCCTTACATTCAATATTGGTGCTGGTGAAAAGCTATGTTTGGCGGGTTACAGCAGTTCGGGCAAAACTACTTTGTTGAATATCTTGATTGGTTTTCTTCCTTCTTACGAAGGTAGTGTGGTGTACAACAATATATCGCTCAAAGACATTAATAAATATAGTCTTATCAGTACCATTGGCGACAATGTTTCGCAGGAAGATTTGTTCGATGGTACCATTATTGAAAATGTGTCGCTAGGTAGAAATGGCGTAAACATTCAAGACGTGCTGTGGGCACTAGAACTGGTGGGACTTATGGGTTTTTTAAACTCGTTAAAAGAAGGCTTAGAAACCCGCATAGTAGGTGGGGCTATGAGTATGCCCGAAAGTATTGCTAAAAAGTTGATTGTAGCTAGAAGCATTGTCATCAAACCTAGATTACTTATTCTTGAAGACTTTCTTGCGGGGGTAATAAAAGAAGAAAAAGAAAGGATATTGAAAATACTGATGGGAAATGAATTTGGCTGGACATTAATTATGGTCTCTAACGACCCAGATATTATGAAACTATGCAACCGTACCATTGTTTTGAAAGAAGGAAAAATCATTGCCGATGGTAGCTATCAAGACATTCTTAAAACAAATATTATTGACCAGTTAGGTTAATACTGCTATGGAAGACAACAACAAATATCAAGACGAAGAAATAAAAATAAGTACCGACCTAAACAAGATATCTGAGGATAGATTTTATTCGCTTAGCTTAGTGCGTACACCACACATGGCTAAAAATCTAGCCTACTGGGCTGGCGGCTTGTTTATCATGCTCAACTTGGCCACACTATTGCCTTGGACACAAAATATAGATTCAAGAGGCGTTATCACCACCTTGAACCCAGAAGAACGACCCCAAACTGTAAACGCTACTATAGCAGGGCGAATAGAGCGTTGGCATGTGCACGAGGGCGAATTTGTAAGGCGTGGCGATACCATAGTGACCCTTTCAGAGATAAAAGACAAATTCTTTGACCCTGAAATGTTGCTGCGGATAGATGAGCAAATCAATGCCAAAAAAGGTGCATCGAAATCTACTATAGGTAAGGCTGGTTCGCTGGTAAAGCAAATTGCCGCATTGAAAGCGGCACTACAGTTTAGCCTTGGCAAAGCCCAAAACAAAATTCAACAAAGCAAGCTGAAAGTGAAAAGCGACAGCATGGATTGGGTAGCAGTAAAGGTTGATTATGAAGTAGCAACCCTGCAATACGGCAGGCAAGAAAAATTGTACAAGCAAGGTTTAAAGTCGCTCACAGAGCTAGAACAACGAAAGCTAAAGCTACAAGAAGTGTCTGCAAAATTGGTTTCGATAGAAAATAAATTCTTGGCATCGAAAAATGAATTGGCCAACTCAATTATTGAACTCAGTTCGCTACAAGCCGACTATACCGACAAAATTTCCAAAGCAGAATCAGAATATAATTCCACACTTGCCTACGGATTTGGCATTGATGGTGAAATCTCAAAAATGAAAAATGAATACAGTAATATGCAAATTCGTAGTTCATTTTACCAAATCCTTGCTCCTAGAGATGGTTATATAGTAAAGGCATTGAAAGCAGGTATTGGTGAAACGGTAAAGGAAGGCGAGGCAGTAACCAGCATTATCATGGTACACCCAGAGTTGGCTGTGGCACTGTATGTAAAGCCGATGGATATCCCCTTGCTTACCATTGGCAGACGGGTACGGTTACAGTTCGACGGTTGGCCTACTTTGGTGTTTTCTGGCTGGCCAGGGGCTACATTTGGTACGTTTGCAGGCCTTATCGCAGTGATAGATAATATAGATACTAAAGGCAAATACCGCATATTGGTAGTGCCCGACCCCAATGAAGATCCTTGGCCGCACGTATTGCGGGTAGGTACTGGTGCCAACGGCTGGGCCATGCTCAACGATGTGCCTATTTACTATGAAATATGGCGTAACCTAAACGGATTTCCACCCGATTATATGAAGGATGTAATTCCACAAGACGACGATAAAAAAGAGAAAATACAAACTAAAAAAGAAGAAGAATAATGCAAAAAATATCGCTTCTGTTTTTTGCTGTTTTGTTATTTGCAAATACCCATTTGTCAATATTGGCTTTGGGCAACGCATCAGATAGTACCAAAGCACTTACTTTTGAAACTTTTTTAGAATTGGTCATGGCCAATCACCCTTTGGCAAGGCAGGCTCAATTGCTTACCCAGCGAGCTAGGCAAGAGTTGCGGCTTAGTCGTGGGGCATTTGACCCATCGGTTAGTTCTAAATATTATCAAAAAGATTTTGAAGGCAAAAACTATTATACCCTTTGGGAAAATTACCTTACCATACCCACTTGGTATGGAGTATCGTTCAAAACAGGGTACGACAGAGATAAAGGCATTAACCTCAATGGCGATGATTTGATGCCGCCCCAAGGGTTGAGTTATGTAGGCGTTTCACTTTCTGTATTACAGGGGCTAGTGATAGACGAGCGAAGAGCGACTTTGCGCCAAGCCCAGCTTTTCCCCAAACTCGCAGAGGCAGAAAAAGTAAAAGTGCTGAACAAATTGTTATTGCAAGCAGCAAAGGAATATTGGGAATGGCAGCTAGATTATAAAATGCTAAACCAATACAACCTTGGCTACAAATATGCCGCTGTGCGGTACAATGGTACTGTGGAGCGTGCAAACCAAGGCGACCTTTCTATGATAGATACCGTAGAAGCTAGCCTGCAAGTACAAAGTATGGAAGTGCTGAAAACACAAGCAGCACTAGAGTACCGCAATGCCTCACTTTCACTTTCCAATTATTTGTGGAATGCCGACAAAACTCCTTTAGAAATAAATGGCACTGTAGTTCCCGACACCAGCAACACCAATGTAGCCACTATAGCCAAAAATGACTTAGATACGCTGGTGCAGTTTGCCATAGCCAACCACCCCGATGTGGTAAAGCTAAATGTAAAAATGAATCAATTGGAAATAGAGCGAAGACTTTCGGTAAATAAAATGTTGCCCAAGCTAAACCTAGATTATGGGTTGCTGCAACGAGGTTTTTACACACATCCAGAATTTGGGGGTGTAAATTATGCTTTAGAAAATTTCAAGGTAGGTGTAGGCTTTAGTACACCCATATTTTTGAGGGGAGAAAGAAGTAAATTTCAATTGACAAAAATCAAGATTCAGGAAAATGCCTACGACCAGCAGCAAACCAATAGAGAAGTGGTAAACAATATGATGATGCTGTACAATGAATCGCTGACATTGGCAAAATTGATTGCCATTCAACAAAATGTAGTAAACAATGCCGATCTATTGCGGCAAGCCGAACAAATCAAATTTGACAATGGCGAGAGTTCTGTTTTTTTAGTCAATACCCGAGACATGTACCTGCTGAACAGTAAAATAAAACTGTTCGAGCTACAAACCAAATTTCAAAAAAACAAAAACACCCTTACTTGGAGTGCTGGGCAAATGTTGAGATAGGGGAAACAGGGATTTTTTAGCAATACAATCTTTAAGAAAATATTTTATCTGTTTTTTTTCTTAGAATTGAATTTTTATTGGAATAAGGCAAATTGATTTTACTTATTTTCTTCTTTGGGAATTTTACAAACCTTATTACACCCATTAATATTGTGTGATAAAAATATAAAATTTGTATCATGACAAATAAAAAAATTATTAATTGGTAATAAAAAATCTGGAGAACTAACTGAAGCATTGGATACTAATAAAATTGAGGTTATTTCAAGTTAGTTTATAATTCTGTGCTATGAAGTTTTTACAATTTCTCTGTAGATGAATAATTTCTCTTAATTATTGAATATTGAATAATAATAGACATTCCAATTTGCCATATTGGAATTAAGGAATATAATAATTGTCCAAAAAAATTAGACGAATTATCTTTAAAAACTAAACATAGATATCCAATTAAAAGCCCAAAAACAATAACGATAAGAAATTCTATTACTTTGAAATTTAATTTGTAAATGTATTTAATCGTTGTTAAATACAAAACCGCACCTAATGTTGGACCTAAAATCTGACGTAGTTCGTCGAAATCTCTAAAAAATTCATTTTCCATAAATTGAAACACCAGCACATATAGAATTGAATTAAAAATAACGAACAGAAAGCTTTTACCTTCGCTTGAATTATTAATTTTTGAAAAAGTATTGAATTGAGCTAATGAGTAAATAAATCCTGGCAAAACTTGTAGTGATACTAAAGTAATTACAAACATTCCTTTTAAAAACTCTATTTGTGCAAAATGTAAAATCAATACAGGGAAATACAATACTACAAGTATTATTCCTCCAAGTATTAATGAATTTTTGACAAGATTAATATTATTTTTTTTCGTATTATCCATAATTCTTAATTTATAACTTCTCATTCATAATTCACAATTCATCCCTCGTAACTCCTTATTAAAAATTTACGATTGTCAAAGTCTGCGACCGTAGACAACGTTTGCCTACTTTTTTAATTCATCACTCATACCTTATAACTCCTCATTCACACAAACAAATCCTCCATTCAGCATATTCATCTTATTATAAATAAATAAGCTTCCATCTAAAGCAGTCATGACACCTCCCGCTCCTTCAAGTATGGCTTGACCAGCGGCGGTGTCCCATTCCATGGTGGGGTTTTCTCGCAAATAAATATCGGCTATGCCCTCGGCAACCATGCAAAATTTTAAAGAACTACCTATGTTTATTTCTTGTTTGATATCATACTGCAAAAGCAATTTATTCTCGCCAGCATGAGAGCGACTGCCCACTGCCGTAAGACCAGTAGTTCGGTTGCTTACTTTTATTGACTTCGTTTCTTTCGCTTCTTTTTTAAATGCCCCAATTGATTTCCCTCCCCAATAAAGCACCTCCGTTACTGGTACGAATATAATACCCAAAACAGGTCGGTTGTTTTCCATAAGGGCAATATTTACCGTAAATTCCCCATTGCGTTTGATAAATTCTTTTGTACCATCCAATGGATCTATCAGCCAATAGGTTTTCCAATCTTTTCGTATGTCATAATCAATATTTTCGCCCTCTTCAGAGATGATGGGGATAGCTGGATACAACGTTTGCAAGCCATGCACAATCACCGTATGTGCATTTTTGTCGGCCAAGGTTAAAGGCGAATTGTCGGCTTTGAAAT
>JAAFID010000052.1 GCA_013297765.1 Cytophagales bacterium
GAACTACCCCAAGATGAGCATCCAAGTCTTCAACCGATGGGGAGCCGAAGTACATAGCCATAGTGGCAAGTACGACAAACCTTGGGACGGCACTACAGGCGGCAACCCACTACCCACCGCTACCTACTACTATGTGATAGACAAGAACGATGGTACAAGCAAGATTACCGGTAGCGTAACAGTAGTGAGAGAGTAATTATGAATTATGAGTTATGAGTTATGAATTATGAATTATGAGTTATGAGTTATGAGTTATGAATTATGAATTACGAGTTATGAGTTCTTAACCAATAGCTCATGGTTTTAACCATGGGAATAAAGACCCAAAAAACGTAAAACGTAACAACGTACAACCTACAACTCATTTGCCATACGGGCAAGTATCAAAATCTAGCACTAAGGGGTTTAGTTGAGTTTATGTACAATGGCAGCGGTTTTCTAGATTTTACGCTGTTTTTTGATAATCATGAAAAACTAAAATGAGTGGTATTTATATATAAACTTTAATTCTGAAACTATGAAAAAACTAAACTTATTAGTCTCCGCATTGTGCATTACTTTTTTGAGTGCCTTTGCACAAACTGCTACAGTAACAGTAGATATTTCCAAGACCTATCAAAAGATAACGGGTTTTGGTAGTCATGGTTGGGTCGATGACAAGACTACTACATTAGAACCTGCTTTTTATCGCCTTGTGATAGATAGAGAATATAGCGGCGAATTAGAAGAAGTATCAAATGATAATAATAACCCTAGTATGCTTGATGATTCAAAATTTAATTTCAAGCAAGAGGTAATTGATTGGGCAAATAAAGTTTATGCGAGACCAAATCCACCATTTTTTATTGGTACTGTGTTCTCACCTCCTGGTTGGATGAAAGACATGAGTGTAAGAACACCGCAAGAATTAGAGTGGTGGAGTCCTTGCCTTACCAATCCTGGTCAATTTAAACACCTATGTGGCGGTAAACTAAAAGATGATATGCACGAAGAGTTTGCCGAGTGGATAGTGGGCTGGATAAGGGCTTGGAAAAAGCAAACTGGCAAGGATTTCTATTCTATAAGTATTCAAAATGAGCCAGAATTTCCAGAGCCTTATGGTTCTTGCGTGTACACGCCTGCAGAAATGGCAAAGGTAGGAGATGTAGTGGCCAAAAAAATGAAAAAAGAAGGATTGGCTACCAAAATGTTTTATGGAGAAATTCTTTGGGCACAGAGCAATGTGCTAAATTTTTATAGAGAAGCAACGAAATACCCAGATTTGATGGAAAGAATAGATGCTTTTGCATTGCATAATTATGATACAGATGGAATCAAAGTAGGTGGACCAAGTGCAACGCAATGGGTAAACACGGCTACATTTTCTAGCAGATACAATAAACAAATGTGGATGTCTGAAACTTCGGGTTTTTCTAACGATGTTGATGGTTTGATGAAATATTGTGGTAATATATATAATGCTATAGTATCAGGAAATATTAATCTATGGTGTATTCTTACCAATAATCCAGATGAGGAGGAAAAAATAATTTGGCAGGCAATTAAGGTGACCAATAAAGTAAAATCTAATTCTATTCGTTGCGATGCTATATCTAGTGATGCAGCCATTCTATCTTTAGGCTTTACCAATTTTGACAATCAAACCTTTGGAACCTTGCTGACGAATAGTAGTGCTACTGAAAAATCTGTAAAGTTATCTGGATCTTTATTGCCCGATGAATTGGAAGTTTACACAGCAAGCACTGGTAAAAATGCAATACTATTGGGCAAGATGAATACAGCAAATGGATATACCATCGTGTTGCCTAGTAAGAGCCTAAGTTTTGCCATAGGCAAAGTACCCATACCTACAGCTGTATCAGAAGAAAATTTATCACCATCAGCTTCTTTCTCTCTATATCCCAACCCTGCCAATAATGAGGTTACAGCCACTATAACCCATGCTCATGTTCAAAATTTATTCATTTATAATCAGCTAGGCGAGCAAGTTGGACAATATGAATTATCAGGTGTAGAGAAAGAATATGTTTTCAATACGTCAAATCTGGCTTCGGGAATATATCAAGTACACGCACAATCTGGTCAGCAGAAGTTCATACAAAAATTAACAGTAATAAAATAAATTTTAAATAACTAATTAATAAACCCTCAAAACCCAAAAAAGATGAAAAAGCAATTGATACAGAAACTCTGTATAGGTGGCATGGCACTGATGAGCAGTGTCGCAGCCTTTGGACAAGCGACCAGCGTGTCCGAGAATTTTGACAACAATGTGGTTCCAGCCCCATTTAGAGCAGGTCAAGGTTATTTTCTAAGTGCTGCCAATGGAGCCATGAAAGTAAAAGTAGGCAAGCAACAGTGGGAAGAATTTTCTTACGATTTACCTATGAATCTTACTGCTAATCCTAAGGTAAGTTTTAAAGTTAGAGGCGATTATTATTTTCAAATAGTAGTGGCACTGGTAAGTAATACAGGTTTGTCCAATGCAGAGGATCAAGATAACCGTTTCCCAGATCCATTAATAGCAACCATATTTCCTAGCAAAGATTTTATAGACGTAAGCTATGATATGACAGCACTATTGAAAACGGTAGATGCGAGCAAAGTAACCTCTATCCGTTTCATGATAGACCCAGCCTGCGAAAAGTCAGTAAATTTAGAAATTGATGATTTTAAAGTCGGCTCTGCTGCGGTAATGTATCCACGCATGATAGCTCCTATCACCCAGACTATTGCTGCCAACTCGCAGAATAACATGGTTATGTTAAGAGGTGTAACAGAAGGCAGCACTATTACCGCCACCAGCAGCAATACAGCCATATTGCCCAACCCTACTGTAAGTGCAGTAGGTGCAAATGGTATTGCCAACCTAAACCTTACTCCAGTAGCCAACCAAAGTGGTGCGGTGAGGGTAACTGTAAAAGTATCTAAAGCTGGCTTAAGCGATTTGATTTACCCATTTGATGTGGTAGTGAACGCTAATCTTGCACCAACGATAGACCTGATAGCAAAGCAAATGATAGGCTCTACTCAAAACCTTACTTTGCTTTTACGTGGTATTAGCGATGGCAATACCGAGCGGGTTCAAAATGTTTCTATTCAAGCGACCTCAAGCGACCAATCGGTGATAAGAAATGGAGATATTAGTATAGATTATACCAATCCATTCACCAATGGAAAACTTACTTTTAAAACCCTAGCATTGGCTACAGGATCAAAAGATGTGAGCATTACTTTGACCGTAAAAGACGATGCGGGCACAACAGCAGGTGGAGTAGATACCAAGACCATTATCATTCCAGTTACCGTTTACGCTAATTATTACAAAAGCCCGATGATTGCTCCTATCGCTAGCAATAATTTTGCATACATTGGCACCAATTATACTACTACCTTAACAGGTATAAATGATGGCAATGGAGGCAACAAAGTAGCAACACTTACCGCAGTAAGTAGCAATACAGCCGCAGTAGATAACCCTAATGTAAGCTATACGGCAGGAAGCAATGTAGCAATCATTAGCTACACAGCTAAAAACAAACAATCTGCTACCATTACGGTATCGGTAACCAACACAGGAGCCCCAGCCAATAGCAACGGCAATACGACTACAACAACTACCTTTACCGTAAAAGGGGTTGACCCTCCATACACTGGATATGAAGAAGACTTCGCAACTTATGGCGTAGATGGAAAAGCAGTAACCCCTTCTATCTTGGGCGGTGACTATTATTCCAGCGGAACAGGCGGAGCAGATAGAGTAACGTGGATGACCAACCTAGATGCTTATGACCAAAAATGGTTTGTAGAAGGTGAAGGTTCAGAGCAGAAATTCACCATAGATCCAGCAGGTAAAAAAGCCACCATTGTTACTAATAAGCCTAACAGCATTCCAAGAACATTTGCAGGTATTTGGTACACTCCTAGAAAATTATTCAACTTAAGTAATGCAAAATACTTGAGTATGCGAGTATCTTGTAACCCAGGTTCAACCGTTACCTTTGACATATTTGATGTAAACAACAAAAGATATGGTCGCTTGGAAGAGAATCAAAAAAGAGTGAATGCAACAGGTGGTGTTTATACCTTTGTTTTTGACAAAGCACCAGAAGATGCAGATTTTGATTTCTCTAAAGTGGCCTCAGTTTTAATCAATGTTGGCAATTTTATAGGTTATCAAGGAACTGTTACCATTAGTGAATTAAAAATAGGTGATAAAGCTGTAGGAGCCCCACCAGCAAAGCCAGCAGAAATTTTGATGTGGCCTATCGCTAATAGAACTATATTTCAAAATACTGTAGGCTACACTGTAAATTTAGAAAGGGTATTTGTAGTAAAGGATGCCATTGCACTAACCACACCCGTGACATTAAGTGTAGCTAGTAGCAATCCATCACTTATACCTACACCAGAAATCACTAACCCAAAAGATGGCATTGCATCTATTAAAATCAAACCCACGGCAGGTACAGGTAAATCTACCATAACCATTACGGCCAAGGCAAGTGGTGTTGCAGACAAAACCTTCACTTTTGACATTGATGTATTGAATAAATCTACCCTATCTCCAAGTACCCTTACGCTAAACCCCAATCAAACTTTCCAAACCATATCTGGGTTAGGAATAGAACTGGCTAATGGTACTGCAAGTAATTTGGCTGATGAAGCATTGGCTACAAAAAATGTTTCAGATCTTGGAGTGAGTATGAGCAGGTTTGACATTGGGGCAGAATTTCAACCAGACCTTGAAGCAGACAAAAATGACAATAGCGATCCTTTTGTTCTTGATTTATCAAAATTCAAATTTGCAGAAGGCACATCTGCCAATATTAGAAAAACGATAGAACTAGGTTGTACAAGAATTATTGGAAACGTATGGACTCCGCCCATGTGGATGAAAGGTGTAATGGCTCACAGACCACAAACCTTTCTAGGTACCAGAAATCGTTTATTAGATGAAATGTATGATGAATTTGCAGAATATATTGTTGGCACATGCCTAGCGTTTAAGAATGAGTTTGGAATAGAAATGTATTCTGTGAGTTTACAAAATGAAGCAGAATTTTACTCATCGGAAAATTATACTGCAACTTGTGGTTATACCAAAGAGGAAGCAGCAGAAATAGTGAGAAGGACTTATCCAAGATTAAAAGCTGCCGGTCTTAATGGTCGTATTCATGGCTACGGACAATTGCCTGCACAAGGAAATGTATTGACATGGTTACAATATTTTAATGACTCGCAAGCAAGTTCTATGTTTGACGCCTTTAATATACATGCTTATGGAGCGAATGCTATAAATCCAGCAAATTTGGATAGCGATTTATTGAAAAGCTATTATGAAGAATGTCAAAGGGTGAATCCTAAAAAAGAGTTGTGGATGACTGAAACATCAGGATGGCCTACATTTGCTGCTGGTGGTGCTACAGCTATTTCATCGGTGTTTACTGCATTGGCAAATAATATGAGTGTTTGGTTGTATTTGCATTTTAAAGGAGATGGAGAAATTATGAACTCGTACGTTCATAAAAACTTTTTTAAATTCATCAGACCAGGAGCAGTAAGGTTTGGGGCATCTACAACAGCCGATGGTCTTCCTGGAATTGCCTTTAAACATGATTCAGAAAAAACATACAGTATAGTTTTGGTAAACACCACTACCCAAATGAAGCAGTCGAAATTGGCTGGATTGCCAGCTAACTTTCCTGCTAAAATGTATGCCTACATGACAGCAGAAAATATAAATTGCCAACTGATAGATTCTGTAACAGCCGCAGATGGTTATATGGTGAACTTGCCACCAAACAGTATTGTGACCCTTTATAGCAAATACGAAGACGTAAATGCCAACGAAGAGTCAGTCGCCTCTAACTTAGAAATGATTGTTTATCCTAACCCTTCAAAAGGCGAATTGAACATTATGCTTCCAAGTAACAATTACAAAGAAGTAAGTGTACTTGATATTACAGGCAGAGTAGTATTGACCCAAACCATCAAAGCAAATGGTACAGGCAATGAATACTTGAACCTATCTGGCTTACAAAAAGGTATGTACATCATCTCTGCAAAGGGCGAAACTACCTTGAGAAAGAAAGTAGTAATAGAGTAAGTAGCGTATAAAAAACACCTCGCTTTCCCCTAAAAAGCGAGGTGTTTAACCTCAATACACACTCAAAACTTGATAACTATAGGGATTTAGTTAATTTATGTGAATAGGTTGAACAGCGTTTTTCAAGTTTTCGCTGTTTATTTTTTTTAATTGAAATTAATTCTTCAAAATGTACCCAAATACAATAATAACGGTCAAAAAAATATGAATAAAGCAATTACAATAACTCTTCTAATAGGTTTAGTGCTCCCAAATTTATATGCTCAAAAACATTTTGATATTTCCAATTTTGGTGCTGTTGCAGATGGCAAAACGGTAAACACGATTGCCATTCAAAAAACAATTGACTCTTGTAGCAAGGTGGGAGGGGGTACTGTTTATTTCCCCAAGGGAGTATTTTTTACAGGCACTATTAAGCTCAAAAGCAATATTAACTTAAATTTTGAAACAGGTTCTGTGGTTAAAGGTAGCCCCAATGTAGAGGATTATAAATTAGAGGGAATTAAAAGAGGAATGTTTTTTGGCGAAGATTTAATCAACGTTTCATTTACTGGCGAAGGAGAAATAAATGGAAATGCAGCAGCTTTTTTTGACCCAAACACAATGCACAGTTACATTGACATGGACAAGAAATACGTACGTTCGGGTCAAGCATACTTAGATGCAGTAAAGCCCACAGAAGGGCCAATAGCCTTTGCCAATCGACCTGATATGATGGTAGTAATAATGCACTCTGAAAATATTAAATTTAGTGGGGTAAGATTTAAAGATGCCCCAGCTTGGACTATACGTATTGGTGAATGTGAAAACGTTGTAGTAGATGGAATTTCAGTTTTGAACAATCCACAAGTGCCAAATAATGATGGAATTCATTTTACAAACTCAAGAAATGTGCGAGTAGCCAACTGCAATGTTGAAGCTGGAGACGATGCGTTGATAATTTCAGGTTTTGGAGACGATATAAATATTGATAATGTTCCCTACGGCACCCCAAAAAAGATTTATAAGTATGGCAATAAAACTGGTAATACAGAAAATGTAGTAGCTACAAATTGTATTTTAAAATCTAATTCGGCTGGCCTTAGAATTGGTTATGGAAGAGGTAGTACAAAAAATTTAGTTTTCTCTAATATGATTATTTATAATTCTAACCGTGGTATTCTCTTAAATTCTCGTGAAAGAGGAAGTATTGAAAACGTAATTTTTGATAATTTTTTAATTGAAACAAAGCACCAAGGCGGTAACTGGTGGGGTCGTGGAGAGCCTATTCATATTTCATCTTGCCCAATAACAAAAGATACCATAAATGGAACAATTAAAAATGTGAGTTTTAAAAATTTTAAAATTAAGGCTGAAACGGGCATAGTCGTTTGGGCAAATGAGCTAGGTAAAATCAGCGATATTAATTTTGACAATATAGATATTCAAGTTTCAAATGGAAAAAGAGTAGCGGCTTTTGGAGGAAATATTGATTTGAGACCTACTCCAGATTTATCTACCAACCTTTTCAAAAGGGACTTACCAGTAATTTTGTTTCACAACATAGACCAAGTAAGGTTGAATTCAGTTTCTGCCAAATTTTCTGGTTCTGTTCCCGATTTTTATACACATGGTTTAGAAATTGAGAATAGTTCAAATTTTACTATAACAGGTAGTTACTTTTCCTCATCTGCAAATAAATATGCAGCAGTTTTTATAAGCAAATCCAAGTCAATTGACTTTAAAAATAATTCAGATTTTATAATTAAAAGGCAATAAAATATGGAATTTATATGGTTTGCGAGAATAAACTCACGCAGCGTTGTTTATATTCTTGATGCTTATTTTAATTATCAAATATTTGAAATGCTATAATATACCTGAAAATAAACTTTAAAAAGAATATAATAATGCAATTTTTATTCAAATATTTTGAGGTTTTTTTAATTACCAATCGAATTCAAGTTATGAAAATTATATTTTATTTATTATTGGGAATATTAATAATTCCCTGCAATGCACAAAAGGCTGTGAAAGGGAAGTACCATCGCCTAATGCCCTATCCACAAAGCAATCTAATTGCTAGTTTTGAGTGGACATCAAAACCTTATAGATACCCCGGCACAGGCTCTGATATGCATTGGTGGACTTGGGGAATAGATGATGCCATCTATGTCTTGGACGACGATGGAAAAAACTTTGATGGACCTATTAATTATGCCCATGTATTGAAGGTAACAGGAACTCCACCAAATCATACTGTAAAAACCATTACTGACTTTAGTGAAATTCCTTTTAGAAAAATGATGCCGGCTGATCAAATGCTGAGCAGGTATGTAGATGGTATCATTGCTGTAGATTCGGCAATCTATGTATCTATTTACGATTACGATTGGAACCTGAAACAAACACTACCTTATTTCGATTCCATAAGACCAAGGCAAGAGGTGTATGATGCTTACTTAGGCGTTAAAGATTCTGCAATGCTAAAGAGCATGTGGTTTGCTGGTAGTTATTCTAAAAATTATGGTATTGCAGGAATCATAAAATCAACCGATTTTGGAAAAACTTGGACCAATGTGCCTATTGCAACTACACCTAAGTTTCTGGGACATAAATTTGCAGGGCTTACGTTTGTTAATTTTGATAAAGGATACACCAATGTGCCAGCCCCATTGTACCCTTACGTATATGCCATGTCAAACGATGGTAGTTGGGAAACAGGCGACAATGTATATATGGCTAGAGTACATAAAGATAGCATTATACATCGTGAATCGTGGCAATTTTTGTCAGCATTAAATAACAATCTACCTCAATGGTCAAAATCCGAAGACAAAAGCATTTCTATTTTTAAAGACCCTGGCCATGTGGGGCATCCTACCATTTCTTACAATAAGGTGCTTAAGAGATATATTCTTGGCATGTATAGCGACGTAGTGCCACATACAGAAAATGCAGACAAAAAAACCTGGAGCGAGTGGGATAAAGAATCTGAAATGCAATTGTATGAAAGTAAATATCCATGGGGTCCTTGGAAAATTTTCTACAATGAAAAACCATGGGGCGGTACGCAACACACCTGTTATTTGCCTCAAATACCTAATAAATGGTGGAGTGCCGACGGCTTGTCGGGTACTGTAATGTTTGCGGGAGATTACGTAGGAAAAAACTTTGAATACTATGGTTTAATGACTCAAGGATTTAGATTGATATTGAAGAAGTGAGTTGATTGTTGTTCTTTTTTTATATAAAAAAGAACAAAATAAGTAAATATTTATTAACCAGTATTTTGCCAAGTGAGCAAATGTTAAATATTAGATTAAGCTTTTGAGAAGATTTTACAAAAACGTCCCATTTAAAAATGTACTTAAACTCTGTTTGAAATATAAATTATTTGAAACCATGCTTTTTACAATAAATAATTATCCAATTATTAATTAATTAATTAAATAAACTAAATTCAAAATGATCAAATCAATTATTAAACTCAATTTGTGGTTTGCTATGCTGAGTCCATTGTGTGTCTCGGCTCAAACTTCTTATGTTGATGATTTCTCTGCTCCAACCGGTTGGAGTGGGGGATCATTTACCCTCACGCCTGAAAATGGCACGGTAAAAGTCACTGGGCGAAGATTAAGTGCTTGGGATGCATTTTCCAAAACCTTTACACCCATAAATATTAGCACTTCTCCTTATGTAAATTTAAGGATAAGAGCTAAGAAAGATTTTATGATTTCCATTGCGCTAGGTACAGGGGAAACATCGGAAGGAATAATTGCCTATCCTGTTAAACCTGTTCGTTCTAACCCTTATATAGGAACAGAGAGCGAAGTCGTGGCTTCTGATGATTTTCATGATTATTCCTTTAACTTTTCTGGGGCGACTTATGGTGATCCAGCAGTACCTTTAGATTTGACAAAAGTTACTTGGATCAATATTTTAGTAAATCCTTTGTCACCTTTCGACAACACTGGTCTTAATGAAGAATTTTATATAGATGATTTGAGGATAGGTACTTCAGCAAGAGTTCTGCCTACTGTTAGCAATGTACTAAACCAAGGATTTATAGTAAGGGAAACAGGTTCGGCAGCAAGAATTGTGAATTTGAGAAATATTACTGATGGTGCTGACTTGACCAATCCAGTTTCTATTTCTGCTACTAGTTCTAATACAACTCTAGTATCCAATGCAAACCTCATCGTAAACTACTCTTCCCCATCTAGAAGGGGAACTCTAAGCATAAAGCCGAACGATAATGTTGTTGGAGAGTCAATCATAACTGTAAAATTATCTGCAGCTAATGCTTCTGATAAATTAATGACCTTTAAGGTTACTGTGAGACCAAATGCTGCTCCCGTGATGGAAACGATTGCCTCTACTCCATTAAAAAAAGGTGTAGGCACTAGAGTTCCATTGATACGTGTAACTGATGGTGATATTGATGCTTCACAGGTGGTTACTTTAACTTCTACAAGTTCTAATCCTAATGTTATTCCTAATCCAGTTGTTAGTTTCGACCCTATTACAGGTACAGGATATTTGACAGTAACTCCTGTTGCGTCTGCAACGAATGGCTCTACTGCCACTATAAGTGTAGTCTTGACAGATGATGCAGGTACTATTTTGGGTGGTGTAAATACCAAAACTTATACTTTTGTTGCTACTGCATTTGCAGAAGTTAATAAAGCTCCTTTGTTTGATGTGATTCCCAATCAAACCAGACAAAATATTTCTGAAGTTCAAAGTATTACATTAACCAGTATTTCTAATGGAGACAATGGAGATAGAAATCTTTCTTTTTCTGCTATTAATTCAAATCCTAGTGTAGTGAGTAATATCACATTTAGTGCAATAAATAAAGGCTCAGCTGTAATGTCTTTTTCTACAGTAGGAGTAGGAACCTCCACAATTACAGTAACATTGCAAGATGCACAGGGAAATGCTGGTAATAATGGCAACTTAAACTTTGTACGTACTTTTACTATTACAAGTATTCCTCCAAGCAATAATGCATTTTTAGAAAATTTTAATAGTACTACTTTGCCATTAGGGCTTTTTCCTCCTGCCGAACACATTTTAACGATGGACAATGGAGCTTTAAAAGTTACTGCTGATTTCCCTGCTCAAAGCTATCCAGGAACAATTATAGATCTTACCCTTTTAAGCGGCAGAACTATAGATATATCAAAGAGTCCTTTCATAAAAGTAAGGATGAAGTCTGCTAGTACAAACAATAATGGCATAATTCCAAGCGATCCAAATTCTAAGCTTACCAAGTTCTTCATATCTTTATGGGATCAGGACGATGATGCTGGTTATCAAAATGCTACAGCCGAGGCAAATGTACCAGCAGACAATCAATGGCACGAGTTTGTACTAGACTATAGAGGCAAATTTTTTAATAATGCCAATGGTCAGGTAGATAGCACTAAAATTAAACAACTATTGATTAATTTTGATACTCGCTGGTTCCAAGCTGTAAAAGGTCAATATTGGATAGATTTTATCCAAATGGGAGAAGGTCTATCTGTATCTTCAGTAGGTGCAGCTAAGGGTTCATCTATTGCTAATCAAACTGTATTAAAAGGTCAAACTCCTAAACCTGTAGTTCTTTCAGGTATTAATGATGGGTTGGGTGGCGACAAAGTAAGTATGCGTGTACTTAACAACAAACCCAGTTTGGTTTCGAATGTTTCAATAAGTACAGTAGTAGGGGGGAGCGCAACATTGACGTATACTTTAGCACCCACTACACTTAAAGTAGACAGTGCAAAAATCAGCGTTATTACTTCAAATCCTGAGCAACCTGGTTTCAAAGTGGATACTGTAAATTTCTATGTATTCTCTGTAGATACTTCTGGTACTGCACCGGCTATTGTGAATATCAATAAGACACAGACTTTCCAAACAATAGATGGTCTCGGTATGGCAGTATATAATAGAACGACTCCTATTGATATAATTGCGAGTACTTCGAAAGAAATGAATTTCAATATATTTCGCATTTTTGGTGATTTTGATGGAAGTGAAGAAGTAAATGACAATAATGACCCAAATGTTTTGGCACTTGAAAATTTTAATTTCAACATGAAAGTGATGTCAAATATTAAGACATTACATGAAGCCACAGATGCTAAGTTTTTTTATACAATACTTACTGCGCCCTTTTGGTTGAAGTATAATAAAGCCAAACATGCGTTTTTGGGACCTCATTCCTTTGCAGTAAATAATAGGTATAGAGGCGATATGTTAGACGAATACGCAGAATTTTGTGTAGCTATCGTGAGAGGTTTCAAAGCCTATGCGGGTATAGATTTATATGGTATAAGTTTGCAAAACGAACCTGAAGCTATGGTACCTTATGAATCTACGTTGGTGTCTCCTGCGGAATATATGGAAATGATAAAAACTGTAGGAAGAAGATTTAGAAGCGAAGGTATTAATACAACCATCATGATGCCAGAAGATGTAACAGGAAATCCTGATTGGTATTTAAGTCATATGAGAACCCTTGAACAAGATCAGGAAGCAAGAAGTTATGTGGGATTAGGTGCAATACATATATACGATAGGGCAGGGATAAATCCCGCAGAAGGTGCTAGTGTAGTATGGGATCCATTTGTACAAGCAACTAAAAGAGCAGTACCTAGTGGTGTATTGTGGATGACAGAAACTTCGGGTTATTCTTTCAATGTATGGGAAGGAGAATGGTATGAGGCATATTCAGAAAGAACCTTTGCTCCTGGTCCATTAGAATATGGTGCTACACTTTACCGCGGATTTAAATTTGGTCAAGTGAGCGGCTGGACAGATTTAGGTGGTTATGAAAACAATCAGGGATCTTTAATTTATGGAATTTATAAAAGCTATTCCAAATACATGGAACCAGGCACTAAGATGGTAAGTGCTACATCCTCTGATAATAATATATTATCTTTAGCATTTACGCATCCCGATAATACGCTCACTTCTATCCTTATTAACAGTAGTAAGCTTCCAATCAAAGTAAAGATAACAGGTGCACCTGGAGCTTATCAGATGCACACTACCATGAAAGGTGCTTCATTTAATGATATGGGAGTTGTTAATAATGAATCAATATTACTTCCTGCGAGCAGTCTAAGTGTATTTCACAGTGCATCTGGCAATATTAAACCTACTATTGATGTATTGGCCAATACAGTTATTGGAATGAATGAAGGAACTAAAATTGTAAATATAACAGGAATAACCGATGGAGAGTTACAGAAAAGCCAAACTTTGGCTGTAACTTCTTCTTCTTCTGATCCTACAGTTGCTACGGTATCTGTTTCTTATACTTCTCCAAATTCAAATGGAAACTTGGTAATAACTCCTCTAAAAGTAGGCACTACCAAAGTGAGGGTATTGGTTAAGGACAATGGTGGTGTGGCAAACAATGCTTCTGATTCAGCATTTGTAGAATTTACAGTAAATGTTCAATTGGTAAATGGTGTAGAGGAAGCTCAACGTGGTACTATTGCGGTATTCCCTAATCCCGCTAATAAACAAATTAGTGTGGTTGTCTCTTCTCAAAATGTTACTGAATTAAATATTTCTGATTTGAGTGGTAGAATATTGATACAGCAAGCAGTTTCATCTAATGAATCACCTGTTGTAGATGTATCACAACTTAGTGAAGGTACTTACATCATTACAGCAAAAGGATCCAAAACTGTATTGGTAAATAAATTTTATAAACAATAATAAAGTTCGCTTTATTTGAAAAAAGGCAACGAATTCTCGTTACCCTTTTTTTGCGAGCTACGCATAACATTTTTACTCTAGGGTACAATTCCCGACGGAGCCTAGGTGAAACTACCTTGAGAAAGAAAGTGGTGATAGAGTAAGGAAAGATGAATGATGAGTTATGAATGATTAATGATGAATATCCAATAAATTTATTATCCCATGGCTGAAGCCATGGGATAATAAAAAAACTATATCTATGAAAAAAAATTTTCGCTGTTTATTTTTTTTCAGGCGAGGTTGTCTCAGTCTTTTGGTTGTTTTTAACTTTTGCATTATACAACAAGATATGTGTCCAGCTGTCTTTGTGTTTTTTACCTAGTTTTATTCGCTTAACCCTATCTTGCACCTAATCATTCTTAAATTTTAGATTATGAGCGATGAGCATGTTTTTTATTTGCGGGCTTGTATAATAAAAAATTGAGTTTTTGTTGGCTTTATTGTGTGTATCCTTAGTGCGAGGTAAATTTCCTTTAATTTGGTTTTGGGTTTAGATGCTTTGATGTGTATTTTACAGATAAATGGAAAGTGAACAATGGTTATTCCACAATCAATTTTTCCCAAGCATCTTTTTGTGGATTAAAATCTTTGATTTTCATTTGTTCTAATACTTTTTTGCGAAACGAAGAACAAGTGCCTGCTCTCAAATCTAATATTACAGGCAGATTCAATTGTTTTGAAACTCCTTCGCTACTAGATCGGTACAGGATATAGAATGCTTTATAAATAGGAAACCGAATATTGTCAAATACAGTATTTGCAGTTGCCGACTCTAGATATTGACAGGATTTGCATCGTCTGCCATAAGATAGGTTCAGCTTGTAAAAAGTTGTTTGCCCGCATTTGCTACAATTTGGCCGTTTGGGCCATTTCATGGTAGCTATGTATTTTTGACAGGTAACCTCGTCGGGAAATAAATTACTGAATTCTTCATAAGAAAGTAGCTTTTTTTCAAATCGTTGAATAGTATTCTCTTTTAAATTTTTTTGTAACTTTTGATTGTCATTTTTTAGTAGCGCATTGATTCGCTCTATTTCTAAATACGCTGTACTAAGTTCCGCTTTTGCCTTTTGAATGCCTGTTTCTAATTGCGTATTTAGCGACAATTGAGTACTCAACATTTCATTTAAAGCCTTTTCCTTTTCGATTTTTAATAAAGCATATTTGTCAGCAATGGAGAAGAAAAATAAATAAGTTTGAGCTAATGCAACAATAAAAAACAGGTTATTATCTGAAAAGTTGATAAAAATTCTAGGAATAAGCATAAAAAGCATGCCTATATATATGATAATCATTCCTAAAACAAAATACCAAGTAGTAGAAGTCTTTTGATTAAAATGTTTTAAACTAAAAGTAATTGTGGGCAACAGCAGAATAATATCTACCCAGCGGTCGTTAAGCCAAAAGATATTGGTACTTATTGCTAATAGCCACAAGGTTATTTTTGCCCACAATGCTATTCGTATTAGCCTCTGATATTTAGAATTTTTTAATTGTTCTTGATAAAATGCTAAGGAGTAAGCTAAAATAGTAATGATGATAAAGCTATAGGAAGTATTGTACCAAAAATTGAGATAATACAATGAACTCATGATGGAATCAAAAAATTTCCAATGGAATAGGGAGAAAATGGTCATGGAAACCAAATACAAGAAGTAAGCAAGATATGTATTTTCGCCTGATTTAAAGAAAAATATAAGTATATATACGATTAGAAAAACCATCCCGCCAAGATAAAAGGCATAAAGTGTATAGAGGCTGACCAAAGAATTAAAGTAGTTGTCAATAGGTATTATTTCAAAGCCAATTCCCGTGGCAAATGCATTGTTCAAGTGCACAAATATCTCTCTGTCAAAATTTTGTGGCAGCAAAAAGTAAGGCCTTTCAGTTGTTATATTAATTCCTAAAAATTTGTTTATTTTATTGCTAGTCAGTTTTTTGTAGGAAGATTCATTCTTAACATATACCTCAATAAAATTATAGGTAGTTCCTGGCACCAATAGATAGCGCTTATTGTTTATATTTTTTGCCAATACTATCTTAATCCAATAGTTAGTATTTGCTTGATGCATTATTTGATCTTCTTTGGAGAGGTAAGTCAATTTGCCTGAAACTTTGCTGTCACTGATCTCTTCTATTGTTTCTGAATATTTGTCTTGAATAGAGGCATATACCTCATAATCTACGGCACTGGGGTTGGTGTCGAGCAAATGCGTCTTTGTTATTGTTAGCCAAATTAAGCATAGCCCTACAATAAATATAACAATGGCTTGATATGGTTTTTCTTGATTCACGTGTACAATTTATGATACCAATGTCTGACTAAATATTAGTCTGAGGTTAGCAAGTTTCTAAATACGACTAATTTTATTGCGGTAAATTTCTTGATTGAGTATTTGTTGGCCAAACGACATTTTGCTTTTACCAAATCGAATTTATAAAACTGATTTTTAATAATAAATATTCATTTTAATACAATATAGCTTTGCAATATAGTGTCATTTTATGATAAAAATTGCGATACGTAAATGTATTTTTTTAATTGTTCTTTGACTGTCCTTCGTATTCGATAAGATACTTTTGCATATTTGGATATAGTAAAAGTAGTATTTATTCTTCAATTAATGCCAAACCCCTAATTCAAATGAATATTCATCCAAAATTTATCCGATTGAGGTATTTTGCATTTTTCATACTCGCACTCATTGTTTCAATATTTTCACCTTCTCACTCACAACAAATCTGTATTCCACAGTCTATACCCTTTCCTCAGATAGGCACCATGCCTGGAAGTATTGCTTGGGTAAATCTCTGGTACAAAACACCCTCTGAAATTCTCCGTGCAGATGGCTATCAAGATTCTGAAAATACGGTAATAATAGGTATTGATGGTTGGCCAGTCGCAGGAAAGTTACACACATTTCAAATAGATGTGCGGAATTATTATGAAAATACCCAATGGGGTGAAATGTTTGCAAATCCAGCCACAGAAGCTGTGAATGGAGGCATATATAAAATATATTACAAGGGGAGAGTATCGCAATTTGGACCAGGGTCGACAGGGAGTTGGGGCAATCAGTGGAACAGAACCGTAATATCTGCAGTAGACAATTATCAAGGTCGTAATGGATATGCCTATATTGAAGTAAGATTACAGAGCAGTAATGGTAATCTTGATAACCTTTTCTTTACAATTAATGGTCATATTGAAGATATTCAAATCATCCGACCAAATTACAATCTTAACGATACTCGACTAGTTACAGACGAGTATAAAATGCACCTTACAAATTATAAAGTAATTCGCACCATGCATGACATGGCAGCAATATGGAGTTGCGATAAGGAATGGTCAGAGAGAACACCCGAAAATTCCCCCACGAAAGTTAACGGTGAGTGGACGAGACCAACAGTAATTTCAGGAAACACTACCAGCATTCCCAGTGCCGCAAATGGAGATTACAATAGAAATGACCTTTTATATGCTAAAGGTATGTCGTGGGAATTAATGATTGACTATTGTAATTATTTAGATAAAGATATTTGGGTAAATATACCCACAATGGCAAGTGAAGATTACATGGTTCAACTGGCCAAACTTTTGAAAGCACGTCTCAAACCTACATCTATTATTTATATCGAAATTGGAAACGAAGATTGGAATACAGCTCCAGATTATCATAACTTCTACATGACTCAAAGTATGATGGGGAAAGAAATAGCAAGTGGCGATGCTGAAAAACTCAAGATATTTGGTGGTGGCACTACCAACATTCCACAAACTGCTTTGTCAATCACCAATTGGGGAGCCATGTTTAGATGGCAGGCAAGAAGGCTTAAAGAAGCCACTGAACAATTCGGCAAAGTCTTCGGTATGGAACAGGCTCAAAATAAATATAGAACAGTGCTATGTGGTCAAAAAGGCTATGGTCGCTATGTATCTGATGCTGGTAAGAATCTTTTAAATGGTGTTCAATTTTTAGAAAAAGCCTACGGAGCTAAATCTGTAAAAAAATATTTATATGGCCTTGGTATAACCGCTTATTTTGGAGTGTATAGAGAGGATATCAACGAAAGCCAGTTTAGAAACCTAAGTGTTGATCAAATTTTTGAAAGGGCATATAAAGCTTTAAATTCTGATTTCAGTTTTCCATCAGAATATTCAGAATTTGGGCAAAATTCATTTGACGTGGTGATAGGTACTGCTAGACGTTGCGGGCTAAAACCTATTGCCTACGAGGGTATTCCTGCATTTATATGGGATGATGGCAAACAAAATATCCCAAATTGTAATGCTGCTCGGAAAGACCCTAGAATTAAGCAATTTACCAAGGACGCTTTGAACAAATGGTATAGCTGGATGGGATACGACGGCCTATTCATGTGTAATAGCGTTTTAGTATCAGACCGTTATAGTGGTGGATATACAGTAGGCAATAGATATAATGATAACAGTCCTGTTCGAATGGGGTTCGAGGAAGTTATAACATCGGCAGCTCCCCCTTTTGACATTACTCAAAAGGCTTTTGGTATTGCCCCAGTTACCGTTTTTGATGCCCGTAAGGTAGCGGGATACGAAAACGGAGATGTGGCCAACGCAGATAAACTTTTTGGCTGGGATGAAAATGGTACAACTGAAGGTTGGAAATATGTTAATGAATGGGTAATAAGATGTCAATCTAATGGGGTGTACAAATTTGAATTTAAAGGTAGCAATCCATCCTCGGCAAATTTGTGGGATGTGTATCTGAATGATTCCCTTGTGAAAACTGACTTCAAGTTTGTTGGCTACAATGGCACAAATCAATATTCTAGCAATATAAACTCCATGATTACACTGACTATTCCCTATGGAGTTCACAATTTTAGATTGGAGCCAAAAAACAAGTCTACGAGAATGACCTTGCAGGAAGTAAAAATTACTACTGTTAATCAATTGCCTCCCGCTAAACCAAAATCCCTGCAGGGCGACATGCCTGCTTGCTTGAATAATAGTAAAGCCAACTACCAAATAGTAGAGCTTGACAGATCTGTATGCGAGTATAAATGGACATTAGATCCTGCGGCCGTTGCAGCGGGTGCCACAATCCTCGCCCCCATTATAAATTCTAAAGGTGAGAAAATTTCAGGCCAAGGTACTTTTAATATATTTATAAATTGGGGAAACACATCAGCTGGCAAATATATTCTGAAAGTAAAAGGATGGAATACTATTGGCGATGGGGAAGAATTAGTTTCAGAAGTAGTATTACAAACATGCGGATTTAGTATGACTCCAGCTGGTGGATGCAGACCAGTTAAGGTAACTTTTACTCCTCTACCTGCCCCAAATGTTACTAAAGTAGAGTGGGATTTAGGTGAAGGTGCTACTACACGTTATGTTACAACTACCTTGCTTACAAACGTTGAGGCAAATTACATAAATGTAGGAACAAATGAGATTTCACTAAAAATTTATCAAAGCAACAAAGCAAGTGCCGACTTATTTTTTTTCAACAAAGTCAACGTCACATCTTGCAACGCCCCCAGTGTAGTAAGCCCCTTGAGTTATTGCCAAGGTCAAACAGGCGTTACGCCTTTAACAGCTACTCCTACCAATGGCGGTACAGGATTAAAATGGTACAATTCCC
>JAAFID010000053.1 GCA_013297765.1 Cytophagales bacterium
TTTAGAAATATTGGTGTTGATTTGCCTGCAATGGAATTGATAACGAAAGAAACAGACGCCAAAAAATTTGAAGGTGCGATGATACTTGCACCACCATCGGCACTAGGCACTTCGTGGATGCGTAAATTTAAATCGAAAGAAACGGCCATGGTTTCTGGTTGGATGAATTTGCGTGGTGCTAAGCGTCGTCGCCCAGTAGATAAAGGTTTTGTACTATCGGACCATGCAGACTGGAAAGGTTTGTTGTGGGCAATTAAAGAAACTGGGGCAACGAAAATACTGGCCACCCACGGCTACAAATCTACATTTGCCAAATACCTTTCTGAACAAGGCTATGAAGCCTACGAGGTAGATACCCTCTGGGAAGGCGAAGGTATAGATGAGCACGAACCCGAAACTATTGATTCCACTAACGATACCACCGCATGAAACAGTTGGCAGATTTGTTTTATGAACTCGATGCGACCAATCGTACCAATGAAAAGGTGGCATTGCTGAAAGCATATTTTGCGGTTGTAAGTGACGAAGACAAGGTATGGACGATAGCTCTATTTTCTGGAAGAAAGCCTACAAGGCCTATTAATTCTACATTTTTAAGAAATTGGGCAATCACCTTTGCAAATATTCCTACTTGGTTGTTTGAAGAATCGTACCATGTGGTCGGAGATTTGGCCGAAACCATTGCGTTGTTGCTGCCCGAACCGCTAGACACCTCTGTGGTTTCACTTACCGACACCATTGGTTTGATTCTGTCCATGTCTTCCATGAACGAGGAAGCTAAAAAGCAAACCATCCATCAAATCTGGCAATCGCATACCACCAAAGAAAGATTTGTATTCAATAAATTAATTACGGGCAGTTTCCGTATTGGTGTATCGCAAAGCCTTATGGTTGCTGCATTGGCACAGTTTACCACGATGGATAAAAACAAAATTTTTCATCGCATTATGGGTAATTGGAATCCTGAAACAATTACTTTTCAGGAATTGATTTATTCAGAAAATAAAGACGACGATTTATCAAAACCATATCCATTTTATTTGGCCTACCCGATTGATGATACACCCGAAAGCCTAGGAAAACCAGAAGAGTGGCAAGCTGAGTGGAAATGGGATGGCATTCGGTCGCAATTGATCAAAAGAAATGGTCAAATATTTCTATGGTCGAGGGGCGAAGAATTGATTACGGACAAATTTCCTGAAGTGATACAGATGGCACAGCTACTACCCGACAACATCGTGTTGGATGGTGAGCTGCTTCCATACATTGACCGCCCTCTGCCATTCAATGTATTGCAAACACGCATTGGTAGAAAAAATTTGACACCAAAAATATTAAAAGAAGCTCCTGTCATTTTTATGCTTTATGATGTGCTGGAATATAAAAATGAAGATGTACGAAACCTCCCCATGACTGCACGTAGGTCAAGTGGAGAGATTTTGGTTAATGAAATAAAGCACCCTTCTTTAAAATTTTCCAAAGCAGTGGAATTTGAAACCTGGGAAGAGTTGGCTAAGCTTCGCACCCAATCTAGGGCAATGGATGCGGAAGGATTTATGATTAAAAGAAAGTCATCGCCTTACCAAGTTGGTCGCAAGCGAGGCGACTGGTGGAAATGGAAAATTGCACCCCTTTCTATTGATGCTGTGCTTATATATGCCCAAAAAGGACACGGTCGTAGGGCAGATTTATTTACCGATTATACTTTTGCGGTGTGGAATGAGGAGTTGCTGATTCCCTTTGCTAAAGCCTACTCTGGCCTTACCGATGTGGAAATTAAAAAAGTAGATTCATTCATTAGAAAAAATACTAAAGAAAAATTTGGTCCAGTGCGCACAGTAAATCCAGAATTGGTTTTTGAAATAGGATTTGAAGGAATACAAATCTCTCCTCGCCACAAGTCGGGCATTGCAGTGAGGTTTCCTAGAATATTACGTTGGCGTACCGACAAGAAAAAAGAAGAAGCCAACACCCTAAATGACTTGAAAGAAATGCTGAAAGGGTATCATGAAATCTTATAAATATTTTTAAGTAAAGCCCATGAAACCCACATCTAGCAAAGGCGAGCAAGCTGTAATAAACTGGTACAAACAAAAAAAATGGAAGCCTTTTGCATTTCAAAATGAAGTGATGCAAGCCTATTTGTTAGGCAAAAGTGGGTTGCTCAATGCCCCAACGGGAAGTGGTAAAACCTATGCTTTATGGTTGCCCATATTGGCAGAGTTCCTCAATAAAAATAAGGTCTCTACGAAATCGGAATTACAAATTTTATGGATTACTCCTTTGCGGGCATTGGCACACGACATTCAGTTGGCGATGCAAACCGCCTGCGACGAGATGGGCATAGCTTGGCAAGTAGCATGTAGAACTGGCGACACTAGTGCAAGTCAAAAACAGAAACAGAAAACGAAGCCTCCCCAAGCCTTAGTCACTACACCAGAAAGTTTGCAATTGCTATTGGCACAACGTGGCTACAAAGAATATTTGGGCACAGTAAAAACTATCGTCATTGACGAATGGCACGAATTGCTAGGCAGCAAAAGGGGTGTACAAGTGGAATTGGCCATTTCTAGAATGAAAACGCTACAACCTTTTTTACGTGTGTGGGGCATTTCCGCCACCATTGGAAACATGCTTCAAGCCAAGCAAGTGTTACTAGGCAGCAGATTTGACGAGGAAGATTCGGTAATGATCATTGCCGATATTGAAAAAAAGATAGAAATAGAAACTGTAATTCCTGAAGCTATAGACCGCTTTCCTTGGGCTGGACACCTAGGTATATCGCTGTTGCCACAAATAATAGACATTATAGAATCGGGCAAAACTACTTTAGTATTTACCAATACTAGGTCGCAAACAGAAATTTGGTATCAAAATATTTTGCTCATGGCACCCCAATTGGCAGGGGCTATTGCCATGCACCACGGTTCGCTAGACATAGAAATTCGCTCATGGGTAGAGCAGGCACTGCACGAAGGCATATTGAAAGCAGTTGTTTGTACTTCCACGCTAGATTTAGGGGTAGATTTTAGGCCTGTAGATATTGTAATCCAAATAGGTGGGCCTAAAGGTATCGCTAGGTTTTTGCAACGTGCTGGCCGCAGTGGGCATAGGCCAGGCGAGGTGAGCAAGGTTTTTTTTGTACCTACAAACACGCTAGAACTGGTAGAGGCAGCCGCTATGAAAGAAGCGGTAAAACTAAAAATAATAGAAAGTAAACCACCGCTGGATTTGTCGCTAGATGTGTTGGTGCAATATGTAGTAACACTCGCTATTTCCGAGGGATTTCATGCTCCTGAAATTTATGAAGAAGTAATTCAAACCTACAATTATCGAAACCTTAGTGCAGCCCATTGGGAATGGGTGTTGAGATTTATAACCCTCGGTGGCGATAGCCTGCAAAGCTATGAAGAATATAAAAAAGTAGAGATAATTGATGGGCTTTACAAAGTGCAAAGCCGTCGAGTAGCCATGTTGCACCGGTTGTCTATCGGCACTATCATTGCCGACCCAGCATTAAGGGTAAAATACATGAGTGGCAAAAATATAGGTACAGTCGAAGAATCTTTCATTACCAACCTAAAGCCTGGCGACGTATTCTGGTTTGCAGGAAAAAACTTGGAATATGTAAAGGTCAAAGACCTGACTGTATTGGTAAAAAATACCACCAAACGCAAAGGCATAGTTCCTCGCTGGGCAGGCGGGCGTATGCCGCTGTCATCGCAGCTTTCACAGATGATTCGTAACAAACTGAGCGATGCAGCCAATGGAAACTCAAAAGAGGTGGAACTAATTGCTTTGAGTGATTTGTTTGAATTGCAAAAAAAATGGTCAGCCATCCCTAACCCTAATCAATTGTTGATTGAAAAAATTGTTTCCAGAGAGGGTTATCATATCTTTTTCTACCCATTCGAGGGGCGGCTCGTACATCAAGTAATGGCCGCTATGGTTGCTTTGCGCATCAGTCGCATAGAACCCAATACGTTTTCTATTGCCATGAATGATTATGGCTTTGAACTACTTTCTGACAAGCCCATCGCTATTGAAGATGCATTGGAACAAGATTTATTTTCAATCATAAATTATGAAGCTGATATTAGAGCAGGCATCAATCAGGCAGAGATGGCGAGACGAAAATTTAGAGAGCTGGCTATCATCTCTGGGCTAGTATTTCAGGGCTATCCAGGCAAATATGTGAGCAACAAACACCTTCAATCTTCCAGCCAATTGTTTTTTGATGTTTTTGAAAAATATGACAACCAGAATTTACTTTACCTACAATCTTTTGAAGAGGTATTGACCCAGCAGCTAGAGTTTGCTAGGCTCACAGAAGCCATACATCGCATTGCACAGCAAGAAATCATATTGCGTTCGCCCCCACGATTTACCCCATTTGCCTTTCCTATCATGGCCGATAGGTTAAGGGAATCTCTTTCCACGGAATCGATTGAGGCAAGATTGGAACGAATCAAAATGCAGTTAGAAAAATTGGCTGACAAAAGTTAAATTTGTAAGTGCAAATACAATCTCTTCCTACTGCGGCAGGCTACATCCATGAGGTCTGCGGCGAGTTGCTTACCCTTCTTCCTCAAAAAGCAATCTATTGGGCTGCCAAGAAAATACTTATCATTTCTGATTTACACTTGGGTAAGGCAACACATTTTCGAAAACATGGCTTGCCCGTGCCTTCCGAAGTAGCCAACTATAACTTTTTAGACTTAGACGCATTGATGCTTGCTACCCAGCCGAAAGAGGTAATATTGCTGGGCGACTTATTTCACAGCAAAATCAATTCAGAGTGGGAAGCCTTTAGGCAATGGCGATGCCAGCATGAGGGCATTGCCTTTCACCTAGTCATGGGCAATCATGATATTCTAAAAAAGCAAACCTATCACGATTGTCAATTGACCATGCATGCACACACCTACCAAATATTGCCATTTGTGTTTTCACATGAACCGCTAAATGATGCAACCTTGGGTTATAATTTAGCAGGACATATTCATCCTAGTGTGAAGGTTATGGGCAAAGGCAGGCAATCTATTAAACTCTCTTGTTTTCACTTTACCCCTTTAGGTGCTGTACTTCCAGCCTTTGGGAATTTTACAGGTACGTGCATTATCAAGCCTGAGAAGACTGATGATGTGTTTTTAATTTTAGAAAATAGCGTGGTGAAGATGTAGTGGTGGGTTAGCGATTTTTCAAATTTAAGCTACAAAAAAAGGCACAAGCAAATGATCGCTTGTGCCTTTTTTTATAGTGATTAGTCGCTTTTAGAATGCGTATCCAAATGCTATTCCCATTCTAAAATCTGGCAATAGTATAGAACCTTCAGCATTTAACTGTGTAGGACTAGTTTTGGTGGTTAATTTTATAGGAAATCCGCTATCTTGAACACTACTATCTATTCCACTTAAATCTAAATCTGAATAGTCGCCATTGCTGGTCACATCAAATTTGGTAGAGGTTACGCCTAAGCCCAATATCCACCAGTCAAGTGTCAAATTATTTGGGAAAATCCACTGAGCTCCTATCAATATACCTCCTCCGAAAGTGGTGAATGAGCCTGAGCCTACAAATTTAGTATCTATGTCTTTGCCTTTCGTAATAAAATCTACTGTAGCATTTACATCTAAATCGATAGTTTTGCGGCTGAAACGACCATAAGGAGCAATGTAAAACCCTCTTGGAGCTTCGCTCTTGCCACTTAGATAAAAGCGAATTTCTGGCATAACCCCAAATCCTGACATGGTATTTTTATTTACTTTAAATTCACTAGTACTTATACCTTTCAAAACGCGTGAACTTGCAGGAATAAAATAACTAACCCCTAGCACAGCAGATACCTTAGGGCTTAGCACTCTTTCGTATTGAACATTGATAGCACCTACAACAAGACCTGGCACGTTCAACTTTACAGTGTTTTTAGGATTTTTTTGTGCAAAACTCAACTGACTTGTCGTTAATGTCAATAGCAATGCTGATAAAGCAATAATGTTTGTTTTCATAGTTTTTGTTTTCTATTACAAACTCTGTCAATGTTTAGGAGAAGAGTTTTTTTGAATATTGATTAAATTTATTTTACAGGACTAAAATTAGGTATTAATATCTACAAATAAATTAATTAAGGATGTTTTTATACTTCCTTTTTCATTAAAACTTACATTGATTTTTTTGATTATTGTCTATGTTCATACTTCCTCTCTTTCTTATCTCACCATACTTAAAAATGTATTATTCCATTGCTATTATTTGTTCAATAGCCATATAACTTGTTTGCAAGTGTTGTATTGTTAAACTTACCAACATTTAAGCATTATCTATAAATCGTAATTTTTTCTATAATCATACCAACCATAGCTTTTATAACATCTAAAAAAATGGTTCATCTCAGCACCGTTGAATTTGGTGAAGCTAATTAATTTTAATCTTTTGCCGACGATTATTTAAAAGAAGAGTTAAATATTTTTCAAAAAAAACCATGCACAAGAAAGTTTACTGGTGCATGGCCGAAATACATTCTAACTGTTTCTTTATTCAAATTTCATCTTCTTAGCTACTGCGGCTTTTTTCACACTGTTTAGCATTGCATCTTCTAGTGGTGATGCGGCAGATGGCTTTGTGTTTTTTAATTTTTCTTTTTGAATGTATTCATTTCTTTTCACCTCAAGTTCTCCCATTTTCTTTTTAATCTCGGTTCTATCTTTACTTTTTTTGTCTATAAATTCCTTTTTCTGTACTGCACTCATTGCCTTCATTTCACTAGGCAGTTCCTCGTCCTTTAGTTTGGCATAATCCACCTTTTTGGCTTCCGATGCTTCTACCAAATCCCAGCTTTCGGCTTTGTAAACATGTTTTGTTTTGCTGGTGGCTCGCTCTACTGAATTGGCAGCACCATATTGGGCAGCATTTTTATCTTGCTCCATTTGTTTTGCTTTTTTCAATTGCCCAGTTTGTCCATAACCAATGTAGGTATTGTTTAGGTTGATGTTTAGTTGCATGATTTGGTCGTCGTAAGGCGTATTGATATAAACCGTTTTTTGGTCTTGATCTATATTCATATAGCTACCGCCAGTAAGGTCGGCACCTTTTTTCCACAGCGTGTTTACCCCTTCTTGATAGCCACCGCAGAATATAGTATTGATTAAAATATCTTTCCCCTTAGCACCAGTGCAGGCCTCCACATAGTTTACCCTGCCTTGATTGAATGGCTCATTTCCTGCAATAAATATTATTTTTAGGCTTTCTCTCGAATCGTCCCATTTTAAATTTTGGGTGGAAGTGCTGATCACTTGCCCACAATATTCGCTACCGCCATTGGTACTAAGGCCAAAGAGTAGTTCTGAAACATTGTCTAGGTCAGTAGTAAAGTCGGATAGTTTGGTGATGTAGCCACTGGTTACACTCAAGCGGTCGTTTCCATATTCGTAGAGGGCTAGCTCTAGCTCGGGTTTTTCGTTCCCAGATTTGGCTTTTGCCATTTCGTTTACTATTCTCCATAGTTGAGATTTTGCTTGATCTATTAGTCCATCCATACTGTTGCTGGTGTCTAGCAGTATGGCCAATTGAATTTTCTGCCTACTGGTATCCTTGGTACTTTTAGTGGCAGCAGCTACAGGAAATGAAATTTGTAAAGTAAAAACAAATAGAAGTAAAATTGCGATTTGTCTTTTTAAGTTGGCTATCGTTTTCATGGTGTTTGTGGGTTAAATACAGCATGAAGGTATGTGAAACATATTTTTTTAAATAGCTACACTTAGGCAGGTGTATGTATCACTTAGGCAACAGTACTGCCCACTCCGTAAAGCCTACTTTTTTGTAAAAAAGTGAAAAAACGGGTCATTTTAATTTAATTATCTTTGTGCTATATGTTAGTTTAAAAAGGTGAGAAGGTTTAAAATCTTGAACTCTGAAATTGTTGCAAATGAAAATTTTAGCGGATGGGTAAACATAGCAAAGAACATCAAAATATTGAATGGAAAGAGTCTTGGCAAAATGACTACTTCAAATGGATTTGTGGGTTTGCCAATGCCCAAGGTGGTACATTGTTTATTGGCATTGACGATAAGGGCAAAACCCAGCATTTGGATAATGTAAAAAAACTCTTGGAAGACTTGCCCAATCAGGTAAGAGATCTATTGGGTTTAATGGTAGATGTGAACTTGCATACAACAAATAGCAACGATTATTTGGAAATTGTTGTTGAGCCCTACCCTTTTCCCATCAGTTTAAGAGGTAAATATTATTATAGATCGGGAAGCACATTACAGGAATTAAAAGGAGCTGCATTAACCAAATTTTTATTGCAACGACAAGGAAAAAAATGGGATGGAGTACCTGTACCCCATGTTACTGCTGACGATTTGAAAAACGACACTTTTGCTTTCTTTAAAAAGAAAGCCACCAAAAGCAAGCGACTTGAACCCGAAGATTTAGACGGAACCAATCAACAGCTATTAGAAAGCCTGCAATTGTATTTGGAAGATGAAAAAATGTTCAAACGGGCTGCTATTTTACTTTTTCATCCTAAACCTGAAAAATATGTAACAGGTGCGTATATCAAAATTGGCTATTTTGAAAACGAAGCCGATTTGATTTTTCAAGATGAAGCCCACGGTAATTTGTTCGAGCAGATTGAGAAAACTATGGATTTGCTCTTTAGCAAATACATCAAAGCATTAATCAGTTATGAAGGTATTTCTCGTGTTGAAACCTACGAGTACCCAAAAGAAGCCATCAGAGAAGCTCTACTGAATGCTGTAGCTCACAAAGATTATTCGGGCGGAGCGCCAATTCAAATCAAGGTTTACAAAGACCGAATGATGATTTGGAATGATGGACAACTGCCAGAAAATTGGACAGTAAGTAATTTATTAAAGAGACATTCGTCTAAGCCCTATAATCCTGATATTGCAAACACCCTTTTCAGAAGTGGCTACATTGAATCTTGGGGACGAGGTATTGAGAAAATGATCAATTACTGTTTGGAAGCAAATATTCCTGTACCCAACTATTCTTTTGAAGGTTCTGACTTCTTGGTAGAGTTTAAAAAGGATATTTATCATGAGGAGTATTTAATTGGATTAGGTTTGAATGAAAGACAGGTAAAGGCGGTGCTTTTTGTAAAGGAAAAAGGGAAAATTACTAACAGTGATTATCAGGATTTGAATGTAATTTCTAAACGAACGGCGACAACCGAACTAACTGAACTGGTCGAAAAACATGTTGTATTTGATAGAAAAGGAACATCTGGATCTAATATTTTCTATATCATAGTGGGGCAATAGTGGGGCAAAAAATAGCTTAGTGGGGCAAAAACAAAAAATGAAGAATAAAAGTAAACTGAATATGTCTATAAATTGCCGATAACAACTAGTAAAGCATTGTCAGATATGTCCGAAAGAATCTCTTATAAATATAGAGATTTTTCAAATGATGCGGGAAAGAAAAGGATTATTATATGAATTCATAAATGGCGTATATAAGAAAATCCAGAAAACTGGCCAGTAATTGGCCGAATTGACCACCAAATATACTAGTAAGGCAAATATTAAATGTCTTATATGTCCGATAAATGTCCGATAAAACTTTTACACCAATAAAACCAAAACAGTAGCAAAAGACATGAAATAATTCAAAACAATGAAAGAAAAGACTTTAAAAATAGATTACAGCAGAAAAAATTTGACATCAATATTTAGAAGGAAATTTTAAATTTATTCTTCAATAAAATAGAAAACTGAAATCATCTATAATAGCATACATATCTGTATCTAATAAACCAGTGGTTGATAGTAAAATCGCCACTTTCGTCAAGCCCCAAACTAATATATGTCTGTAAAAACTACATTATTGCTTTGTTTTATGGTGCTTACACTATACCTCAAAGCCCAAGAGAAAGAAATGAAATCTTCTTCTTTCAAGAAATCTAAGGCTTCCACAACGGCGAAGCCTAGTCAATATTACGACCAGGCCGAGAAGCAACAAAATCAACCTTTAGAGGCTACTAAGCTAATTGAAAAAGGGCTATCCATTGCCCTTGACAATAACGATGTGCAGGCAGAAATAGAGGCATACAAAGCCTTGGGAAATGTATTTAAACACAACAAGCAATTTGATTTGGCCATTGAAAATTATCTTTTGGTTGAAAAAAGGCAGCAATCTATTGCAACTAAACAATCACCGCCTTTCGATGAAGTGCACTACGACAACCTCGCTTATTGTTACGAAAAAATAGAACAGTACAAACTTGCATTGCCCATCAGGCAGCGGCTAGAGATATGGGCAAGAAGTACAGGCGAAGTGCAAAAATCACAAAAATATGCCGAAGACGTGGCGTATAATTTATGGAAAACGGGCAATCATAAAGATGCAATAACGAAGTATCAGGAGCTGGTAAGCCTAAAAACCATTTCCCAAAATCAACAAATCAATATCTACAACCGAATGGGCGATGTATATGTAGAACTGAACCAAAGTAAACAAGCAAAACTATATTACAACAAAGCTTTGGCACTTGCCAATAATTCGACCGATGATAAGCTGCGATCGGCGACTACCGACAAGCTGAGCAAGGTGTATCGCAAAGAAAAAGATTACCAAAGTGAAATCAATTTGAGAGCAGGGCAGTTGGCAGCCCCCAAAAGTGAGAGCAGCATGGAGGAAATGAGTAGCAACAGCCTAAAACTTGGCGAGGTGTATCTGCAACAAGACAAAGCAGAAGAGGCAATTCCTTTGCTAGAAAGGTCTGTAGAGCTTTCTAAAAAGTCGGGCAATAGAGAAAATAAAAAAGAGGCCCTCAAATTTCTTTCGGAAGCTTACGCCAAAAGTGCCCAATACAATTTGGCCCTCAAATATTATAAAACATACATTGCACTGCACGATTCCCTTCTCGCTGAAAAGGAACGTAGGCTTAGTGCATCGGTAGAGAGCTACAAAGATCTATCGCAGCAAAATTCGCAAATTAGCTTGTTGAAAAAAGATATGGATTTGAATAAACAAACGATAGCCAATTTGCAAAAAGAAAAACAGCTGAACGAGGCCAACTTAAAACGCCAGCAAATATTCATTTATGGCCTTACTGCGGCAATGATTGCAATGATTTTACTCATTTATTTTATCCAAAAAAGCAACAGGCAAAAAAGAATTGCTAACCAGCTACTGGCATTGAAATCGCTGCGAAGCCAGATGAATCCTCATTTTATATTTAATTCCTTAAACTCTGTCAATCATTACATCATGCAAAATGATGAACGAGCGGCTAATAAATACCTATCTGATTTTTCCAAATTGATGCGTGCTGTAATGGAAAATTCTCAAGAAGATTTTGTGTCGCTTAATAAGGAAATAGAAATACTCACCCTCTATTTGAAGCTAGAACATCAGCGGTTTGCAGACAAATTTGACTATGAATTAGTGATAGATTCCAATATCGAAACAGAGCAATTTATGATTCCACCCATGTTGGTACAGCCCTATATTGAAAATGCGATATGGCATGGGTTGCGGTACAAGCCCATCAAAGGTTGGTTAAGCGTGCAAATGAAAGAAGTAGGCGATTTGCTGAAAATAACCATCGAAGACAATGGCATAGGCAGCAAGAAATCGCAAGAATTAAAAACCAAAAATCAAAAAGAAAATACCTCGACAGGAATGCGAAACACTAAAGAAAGAGTTGCTGTAATGAACGAATTATACCATACCCAAATGCAGGTAAACGTAATAGACCTTGCCCACGAAGGCACCCGTATAGAAATCAGTATTGCCCGCCGTATCGTAAAAATTTAATTGTATGCTCAAAGCCATTATTGTAGATGATGAAAAAATAGCAAGAGAAACCCTACAAGGTTACCTTACCAAATATTGTAGCGAACTAACTGTGGTGGCTGCCTGCGACGGTGTAGCTAACGCTGCTGCTGCCATTCGTCATCATCAACCAGATATAGTATTTCTAGATGTAGAGATGCCTTATGGCAACGCATTTGATTTGCTAGAGCAATTTGAGGTCATCAATTTTGAAACAATTTTTGTCACCGCTTTTAGTCATTACGCCCTCAAAGCCCTTAACCAAAGTGCTTCTTACTATATTTTAAAACCAATTGAAATAGATGAACTGGTAAAGGCAGTAGCAAAAATTATTAACCAAAAAAAGCAAAAGCAAACCGTAAACCACACCCAATTGTTGGCAGACAATCTGCGGATACAGCCTACAGGAAAAAGAAAAATTGCCCTGCCACTCATGGAGGGATTTGAGTTTGTAAAGGTAGATGAAATTGTGCGGTGCCAAGCCAACGACAATTTTACCGATGTATTTTTAGACGATGGCCGCAAACTGATGATATGTCGTACGTTAAAATTTTATGAAGAAACCCTCTCGCATCAAGGCTTTGTACGCATTCACAAATCACATTTAATCAATACCCAGTTTGTAGTCAGGTACCTTAAAGGCAAAGGCGGGCAAGTGCAAATGACCGACAACACTACCCTGGACGTATCGCCCAGCAAAAAGCAAGAATTATTGGCTTTGTTTTAAGAAATCCTTGGCTGTGCAAAAGTTGTTTTTACAATGGCATGATACTATATTGATAAACATCTTAAACACATATTGAAATGTACGATAGAAGATTATTTTTAAAAACTAGCTTGCAATTGGGAGCACTTGCAAGCCTGTCACCATCATTGTTGGGGGCTTCGCCTTTAAAAAGACAATTTTATAAAATTTCACTTTCAGAATATTCATTTCAAAAATCGCTAAAAAAAGGATTATTTACCCATCTGGATTTTCCAGAAAATACATCCAAACTAGATATTGACGCCATTGATTTTGGAAGTGTTTTTTTTAATGGAAAACAAAGTAATGCTGAATATTTGAAAACATTGGTCAAAAAATGTGCTGATTTTTCGGTAAAGCCACAGACACTTATTGTAGAGCAAGGTGAATTATTTGCATCCTCTGCCACGGAACGCACGAAAAATTTGGACAATTATAAAAAATGGCTAGACGTAGCACAGGTATTAGGTTGTAAGGCAATATCCATTAGTGATATTTCCAAAGGCAACTTAGCAACTGCGAATAAAAACAAAGTAGCCTCACTCACTACCCTTTGCGACTACGCTGCTCCATTAGGATTAAATATTTTGATCAGAAGTGCAAATGCAAACGCTAAATCAATGAGCGATTTAATGCTTGCTACTAAAAAAGTGAATATGGGTACTATGCCTGAGTTTGCTAAGACGAACGCAAAGGCTGATGTGAAATCTAATCCTGTAAAAAACATGGAAATAGTTTCACATTTTGCAAAGATGTTTACCGCCAAATCTTACGATTTTGATAGCCAAGGCAACGAAACTACCATTGATTATTTTCTGATGCTCGGCTTGGTCAATGCTGCCTTGTACAAAGATTATATAAAACCTGCTTTCTCACAGTAAATAGTTACTAGACTAGGTTTCACTAAGCAATTGATATGAGAATATCCCTCCAACAGCAACAATTTTTATCATCCTACTGGCTTAAAAAAGATAAGTCCTGCTTGGTATATTTGTTTGGCTCTAGGGTGTACGATACTAAAAAAGGAGGCGATATAGATGTGATGTTGCTTACTGATAAAAAAATACCACATACTGAAATATATAAAATGAAACTTTCATTTTATGCACTTTTTGGGGAGCAAAAAATAGATATTGTTAACTTTGAAAAACAGGAGCAAAGTGCATTTAAAAATCATGTTTTAAGTTATGCTAAACAGTTATAATCATGGATAATTTGTTTTTGATTGCTTTTCAAGAATCTTTTAAAAACTAACCACTTAAGCTATTTAACCATGCCCATCCTCCGCCCAATAGCCATACACCTTCCCCAATTCCATCCGTTTACTTAAAATGACCAGTTGTGGGGTAAAAAATTTACCGAATGGAGGCTTAAACAAACCGTGATATTCAATATTTGCAAAATTATCATTAAATTTGTTTATATTCATACAATATGATACTAGAAACAATTAATATCAAAAGCAATAAAAAAAGCCAAGCCATTAATATTCCTCAAAATATGAGAATAAACGACGATAAGGTATATCTTAAAAAAGTTGGTAATGCTTTGTATATTATTCCGTTTCACAATCCTTGGCAAAATTTGTTTGATGGTATTGAAGATTTTACCTCTGATTTTATGGAGGATAGAGCTCAGCCTATCAATCAAAATAGAGCCTCATTTGACTAATGGAATATTTACTAGATACAAATATTTGTATTTACATCATCAAAAAGAAACCGATGAATGTTTTTGATAAATTTAGAGGTTTATCTATGGGAAGTATTGCAATATCATCCATTACATTGGCTGAGTTACAATATGGAATAACAAAAAGTTCAAGCCCAATTAAAAATCAACAAGCACTCGACACATTTTTAACACCAATAGAAATTTTAGATTTTGGATATGATGCAACCGTTGAATATGGCATAATACGTACAGAATTAGAACGAAAAGGCACGCTTATTGGCTCTTTAGATATGCTAATTGCTGCACATGCAAAAAGCTTTAATTTGACTTTAGTTACAAATAACGAAAAAGAGTTTGAGCATATAATTGGTTTGAAGATAGAAAATTGGATAAATAAATAAACCTTTAAAGTTTCTAATCATTGTCTTTTTAAGTGTTACTAATCAACTAATCTTTCTTATAAATACTCTTTTAAAAAACTGCTAATTTTATAAATTTTACCTTCAAGTTATTTAATGTTGCCCACCCTACGCCCTATAGCCATACACCTTCCCCAATTTCATCCATTTGCAGAAAACGATGAATCATGGGGAAAAGGATTTACCGAAATCGAATCAACCATAAAATAAGTTTTAAATTATTAAAATTATCTAAATTATTATGCTTTCAATTTATATTAGTAAATCACTACGAGTCTTATATTATTTTCTAAAAGGAAAAGCTAATTTCGGGTATAATCCTGTATTTGAAAAAAAAACTATTTTTATAAAATACAGTCCATGGTTGCGGGATCATTATGTATGTATTAGAAACGGAACCATACCTAGGGAAAGGGCTCTTGTAAACGCTGTAAACAAATTTTGTCCTACTTGGGAGAATTTAACTATTCATGAATCTTCACCTGGAGGAGAATCTTCCAATTATATTGCTAGTAAAGCGAAGAACTATATAGGTTCGCAGTATTTTCCCAACGTCACATCAGGTCAATATGTAAATAACTTTCGATGTGAAAATTTGGAGAAAATGAGCTTTGAGGATAATTCCATCGACCTAATGATAACTCAGGACGTATTTGAACATGTAATGCATCCAGAAAAAGCATTTGCTGAGATCGCACGCATTTTAAAGCCAGGAGGGATGCATATTTTTACAATGCCTTGGTATCCTGCTTTGCAGAAAACAAGACAACGTGCAAAAGTAAATGCATTAGGCAAAATTGAATATTTAGAGGTCCCGATTTATCATGGCAATCCTGTAGATGAAAAAGGCTCCTTAGTCACGTTTGATTGGGGTCTAGATTTTACAGATTTTATATACACAAATTCTGGTTTAACCACGACTATATATTTAGAAAAAAATTCCAAATTAGGTTTAGATGCAGATTTTTTAGAAGTTTTCATAAGTAAAAAATCTTTTTAAATCATTTTGTCACATGAAGCAGATTCGCCCTATAGCCATACACCTTCCCCAATTTCATCCATTTGCTGAAAATGACGATTGGTGGGGTAAAGGGTTTACAGAATGGACAAATGTGACCAAGTCTCAACCTAAATTTGATGGGCACTACCAACCCCAGTTGCCGGCAGATTTAGGTTTTTACGATTTACGATTAGAAGAAACTAGAATTGCTCAGGCTGCACTCGCAAAACAATATGGCATTTATGGTTTTTGCTATTACCATTATTGGTTCAATGGCAAGCGGCTTATGGAAAAACCCGTTGATGCCATCTTAGAATCTCCCACACCCGACTTTCCCTTTTGCCTTTGCTGGGCCAATGAAAACTGGACCCGCCGCTGGGATGGGCAAGATCAAGAAGTGTTAATAGCACAAAATTATGGTGAAGAAGATGATATTGCTCACATTACCCATTTGAAAAAATATTTTTCAGATAGCAGATATATAAAAGTAGATGGTAAACCTGTATTTATAGTGTATAAATCGCACTTGCTGCCTAACCCTAAACAAACTACAGATACTTGGCGTAAGGTTGCTCAAGAAATAGGCATAGGAGAATTATATTTGGTACGAATGGAGTTTGAATTGGAGCATCCTACAAACCCTCTAGCTTTAGGATTTGATGCGTCGGTAGAATTTCAGCCCTTTTGTAGGCCGCTTACTTTGTTAAATGAAGAAACTCTAGTTCAAAAAATCATTAGAAAATTAAAAGGCAAGAAAAGTGTTTTTTGGGAAAATAGAATTTTTTCTTATGATGAAGTGGTAGATAAAAATATAATCGCTGCGACTACCTCGCATAAAATTTATCCAGCCGCCAGCCCAGCATGGGACAATTCTGCCCGTAGAAAGATAGGTGCTACCATGTTTAAATACAGTACACCTGCAAAATATCAAAAGTGGCTTACCCATATCAGACAAACATTTAAACCATACAGCAAAGAGGAAAATTTTGTGTTTATCAATGCTTGGAATGAGTGGGCAGAAGGTAACCACCTAGAACCATGTCAAAAATATAGGCATGAATATTTAAAAGCCACCAAAAATGGCTTAACAGCAGCGTAATTGCTGTAAAGTGATTTCAAGATGGTAACGCATGTATAGTTTAACAGCATTTTAGCGTATTTTGCCAAAAACTTCATAAAGTTATAATCATGTCTATAACTTTATGTATATTTGTTAAAAGTTATAATCACGATTATAGAAATAGTGCTAAGTCTTCCACCTTACATACATAAGCGTACACATTATACCAATCGTGTATTGCCTTTTGTTGGGCAACAGATATTAAAAGTGTTTACGGGTCAGCGCAGGGTGGGCAAAAGTTACTTGCTGTATCAACTGATTAATATCATCAAGGAAAGAGATGCCAATGCTGCAATCATTTATATCAATAAAGAGGACTTAGCATTCTCTAGCCTTAAAAACGCAAAAGATTTGTATGAATATGTGCTGAAAGAAAAAGACGAGACGAAGATAAACTACCTTTTTATAGACGAAATTCAAGACATACAAGATTTTCATCTGGCACTACGTTCACTACTGTTGCTCCCTTACCTAGACATATACTGCACTGGCAGCAACGCACACATGCTTTCAGGCGACCTAGCAGGTACTTTAAGTGGACGATATATTGAAATAGTGGTGTACAGCCTATCCTACCCCGAGTTTACGGCGTTTCACCAGCTAAATAGTAACCATGTTTCATTAAATAAATATTTAAAATATGGAGGGTTGCCCTATCTTATACACCTCCCTTTGGAAGATGAAATTGTGTTTGAATACCTAAAAAATATTTATACCACCATCGTTTATCGAGATATCATCAATAGGTATGGTTTACGCAACGTTGCCTTTTTAGAGCAATTGGTTTTGTTTTTGGCAAGCCAAACGGGTAGTTTGTTTTCTTCCAAAAAAATCAGTGATTTCTTGAAATCGCAACAAATTAAAATTGCCCCCAACCAGGTGCAGGCGTACATGGCGTACCTCACCTCGGCATTTTTGGTGCACCAGGTGAAGCGGTACGATATTGTAGGCAAAAGAATTTTTGAGATAGGGGAAAAATATTATTTTGAAAACTTAGGCATTCGTAATGCCTTATGGGGCTATAGGGTAGAAGACAGAGGCAAGATGATAGAAAATGCGGTGTACAATCATCTACTATATCAAGGCTATAAAGTAAAAGTGGGCATACTGGGCGATATGGAAATAGATTTTGTAGCAGAAAGGCAAGGGGAAATAAAATACATACAAGTAGCACTTTCACTTAGCGAAGAAAAAACGTTGGAGCGGGAATTTGGAAATCTAAAAAAAATAAAAGATAATTACCCCAAACTAGTCGTTACACTTGACGAGTATAGTGGAAATACGCATGAGGGTATCATTACAAAAAGTTTGTTGCAATTTTTGACGGAATAATATTTACAATGCCATTAGTATCGGTAATCATACCCAATTATAACTATGTTAGGCTTTTACACCAAGTCAATTTGTAGTACTTATCGTATTTCTTATGAGAATTTCCAAAACGTATGCCCACATTATTAAAACCAAAGCCAAAGAAATTTTTGGTGCAAATGCTCAAGTATATTTATTTGGCTCTAGGGTAGATGATAGTAAGAAGGGGGGAGATATAGATTTGCTGATTTTGCCAGAAAATGAAGGAGATATATCGTTGGTAAATAAATATTATACACAATTGATGTTGTGCATGGGTATTCAAAAAATTGACATCATTGTAAAGCGGCAGCACGACAACAGGAGTATCATCTCTACAGCACTCCAAACAGGTATAAAATTATGAATGAGTATATTGGTGAAAAGATAAAAGATGTGCTAGAAACGGCCAAAATCCATCAAAAGAGATTAGAGGCAGCCTATAACATTATTTTAACGTGGGGCAAATTGGATACAGCATCTTTCAATGCACTATCTGATGAAAAAGCAGCCTTGACAGATCAATACATTTATCGCTTTGCTAAACTACAAGATTTAATGGGCGATAAACTTTTCAAATTAATTCTAGAATTTATTGGAGAGAATACTGAACGAATGGCTTTTATAGATATCTTAAATAAATTAGAAAAATTAACTGTTTTGGAAAGTGTTGAAACATGGCTTGACTTAAGGATAGAGCGGAACAAAATTGCCCACGATTATGCCAAACACAAAGAAGAACTGATTCAAGAGTTTGAAATATTGTTGATTAAAAAAAGTGTATTAGTTCACCAATTGGGCAAATGCATTGAGTATTTAAAAAGCAAAGGGTTAAGATACAATGATTAGCTGGTAGAATGAATAGTGCTGATTTGGAAAAAAATACTGAAATGTACTGCGATTATGAAAAAAACTATGCCTAATATTGCATAAAAAGCCAAAGAAAATACTTATTGCCGTAATAGCAGGAGGTGTAGGTAGGATAGGGCTAATATTTTAAATGGAAGAATAATACATAGACATACAAGGGATAGTATCACCATAGTTGCAAAAGTGGGAAATACAATTTGCCGTTATTTCAAGGCTATAAAGTAAAAGTAGTTACACTGGAAATAGGCATGAGGGTATCATTACAAAAAGTTTGTTACAATTTTTGACGGAATAATAATTTCAATGCCATTAGTATCGGTAATCATACCCAATTACAACCACGCCAAGTTTCTAAACCAAAGGATAGATTCTGTATTGAATCAAACTTTTCAAGA